>JAQGJO010000210.1 GCA_028290595.1 Hyphomicrobiales bacterium
ACGACTTCCATCGCAACGAGCCGTTCACGCCGGAAGATTTCGCCGCTATCGAAAAGAAGATGCGCGAGATCATCGCCAGGGACGCGCCTTTCACCAAGGAAGTCTGGAGCCGCGACCAGGCGATCGCTTTTTTTGAACAGAAAGGCGAGGCCTTCAAGGTCGAACTCGTCGGCACCATCCCGGCCGATCAGGACCTGAAGATCTACAAGCAGGGCGACTGGCTCGACTTGTGCCGTGGCCCGCATATGACATCGACGGGCAAGGTCGGCAGCGCCTTCAAGCTGATGAAGGTGGCCGGCGCCTATTGGCGCGGCGATTCCAACAAGCCGATGTTGAGCCGCATCTACGGCACCGCCTTTGCCAAGCAGGAAGACCTCGACGCCTATCTGCATAGGCTTGAAGAGGCGGAGCGCCGCGACCATCGCCGTCTGGCGCGCGAGATGGATCTCTTCCATTTTCAGGAAGAAGGGCCGGGCACGGTCTTCTGGCATCCCAAGGGCTGGACCCTGTTCCAGACGCTCATCGGCTATATGCGCCGCCGCCAGAATGCGGCCGGTTACACCGAGGTCAACACGCCGCAGGTGCTCGACCGTGCCTTGTGGGAAACGTCAGGCCATTGGCAGACCTATCGCGAAAACATGTTCATCACGACGACGGAAGACGAGCGCGTCTTCGCGTTGAAGCCGATGAACTGTCCAGGCCATGTGCAGATTTTCAAGAACGGCTTGAAGAGCTATCGCGACCTGCCGCTGAAGATCTCTGAATTCGGCATCGTCCATCGTTATGAGCCCTCAGGCGCGCTGCACGGCATCATGCGCGTGCGCGCCTTCACCCAGGACGACGCGCATATCTTCTGCACCGAAGACCAGATCATGGACGAGGCGATGAAGATCAACGACATGATCATGTCCGTCTACAAGGACTTCGGCTTCGAAGACGTGGTATTGAAACTCTCGACGCGGCCGGATAAGCGCGTCGGCGCCGATGAAGTTTGGGACAAGGCCGAAGCTGCGTTGTTACGCGTGCTGGAGAAGGTTGGCGAGACCGGCATCAAGACGGGGATCAACCCCGGCGAGGGCGCGTTCTACGGACCCAAGCTCGAATATACGCTGCGCGACGCCATCGGCCGCGAATGGCAATGCGGCACGACGCAGGTCGACTTCAACATGCCGGGTCTGTTCGGCGCCTTCTTTATCGCTGCCAACAGTGAGAAGACGACGCCGGTGATGATCCATCGCGCCATGTTCGGTTCGCTTGAACGCTTCACCGGCATTCTGATCGAGCATTACGCCGGTCACCTGCCGCTGTGGCTGTCGCCGCTGCAGGTCATGGTGACGACGATCACCCAGGAGGCCGACGATTACGCGCTGGAGGTCATCGCCGCCGCGCGCAAGCTCGGCCTGCGCGTCGAAGGCGATCTGCGCAACGAGAAGATCAACTACAAGGTGCGCGAGCATTCGCTGGCGAAAGTGCCGGTCATGCTCGTCGCCGGGCGCAAGGAAGCAGCGGAGAAATCCATCTCCATCCGCCGGCTCGGCTCGCAGGAACAGACATCGCTGCCGTTGACGGAGGCGCTTGCCGCGCTCGCCGCCGAAGCGGTGGCGCCGGACGTATTGCGCGGGGAGTAACCGAAGCGTCGGTTACTCTCCAATCTCGCGGTCGAGCGCGGCCTTGATGGCCGCGTCCGGCCCGCCGAGATAGCGCGCCTTACCGTCTTGCCGGATCAGGGCCACGGCGCTGGCGGCATTCTCGCTGAAGAAGACCTGCAAGGCATTCTCGGCGCAATCGTGCGGCTTGCAGACATAGCCTGAAAGATAGGCCTTGCCGCCAACGCTCACGGCTTTCACTGGCGACGCGACGCCATTGTAGGTCTTGCTAAAGATGGTGAGCCAGGCGGGAATATTCTTTTCACCAGCCAGCATCACGTTCCAAGCCTTGCGATAAGCGGGCTTCTTCAGCGTGTCGAATAGATAATCGCCATCCGCTGCGAAAGCGCCGCCGCAAATCAGCACATTGAACAGGCACAGCACCGACAATCGGATGAAACGGTTCTGCATGATCGGCCCCAGAGCATTTTCGAGCGAAGTGGACACCGGTTCGCTTGAAGAAAATGCTCTCTTTTTAGAAAGCTAGACGCGTCTTTCCGATCCAAGTGGATCGGAAAACGCTATAGCCGCCTCAGAAAGCCTTGAATGTGATGATAGTGCGTGTGTCGACAATGCCGGCGATCGGCTGCACTTTCTCGCCGACGAAATGGCCGATATCGACATCCTTCTCCACGTAGAATTTGGCGAGAATGTCGTAGTTGCCGGCGATCGAATAGATTTCCGATGCGATCTCGGCCTCGGCCAGTGCGCTTGCGACCGCATAGGTCTTGCCCAGCGCACATTTGATCTCGACGAAAAAGGTCTGCATCCGTGTCTCCTAAAGGCGCTTCAGAATATGCGCCTGAATAGCCTATTTTGCCAAAACTTCCACGTCCCGGTCGCGCGCGGCTTTCACCGCGAACGTGCCCTGGTAGGTTTTGCCGTCGCGCCGCGCGATGGCGGCATATTCGCCTTCGGCGAGAACCAGCGATGGGAAGGCGCCGATCATTTCCCGCAGCACGTCGCCGCCGGGCGTCAGCACCGTGAAACTGGTATTGGCCAGCGCCTCGCCGCCCGGCGCATTCACCAGTTTGAGCGTGATGAGGGCAGCGCGATGTTTCAAGGTCGTGACGGTGACTTTGCCCGCCTGAATACGGACATCGGCTTCGACCACCGAATTGGTGGCGTTCGTTGGGCCCGCCGGAGCCGATCCCGCCGGGGCGGGAGCCGACGGCACGCTCGGACCGGAGGCGTCGAGATAGGTCGAGACGATGTGATACGTGCCCTCGGGCAGGCGGATGACCTGCCCCGGCTTGACGTCGCGGGCGACAAGTTTGGCCTGCGGATTGCCGCCGTCGGGTACGTAGATGGAAAGCGTCAGCCGCTCCGGCGGAATGCGGTTGTCGCCGAGCATGCCGATGATACGCATCGCGCCGGCGCTGATGGGAATGCGCTCGCTGACATTGCGGCCGCTGATCGACACGCGGCGCGTGGCGCTGGCGAGGCCGTAGGCGGCGTGCACGATATAATCGCCGTTCGCCAGATTGAACGTCGGATTGGGGTCGCTTGAACTGGCCTGTTCCGGCCGGCTGCCATTCTCTTCGGCGCGTTCGCGGAACACCCGCCAGACAACGCCGGCTGGGACGCGCTGATTGTCGCCTGTAAATGTCGCCGACAGGGTCAGGGACGCGCCCGACGCTGGCGTGGTGACGGCAGGGACCGCCCCGCCTGGCGTGGTCGTGGCGGGGGCTGTCGTGGCCGGCGGTGCCGATGGCACCGGCTGCGCACCTGCGGGGGGCGCAAAAAGCAAAGCCGCTGCCAGAGAAAGGATTGATCGATTCATTCGGAAATCCCGGGAAAATCCCGTCCGGACATCGCCCAAACGGGTCAGGCCGTCAACTTGCGCGAAATTGCGGCCGGGCCGTGGCATGCCGTGTAACTGGGTGTCTATGACCTTGGCCTTACGCGGATTGCCGGAATTTTCCTCCCTTTCTGGCTGCCTGCGCTTCCTGTAGAAGGCCTGCAGATATCTGCCATCCGGATGCATTCATGAACGCCACCATCGATATGATGAAAAGCCGCCGCTCGGTGCCGCCGCTGGCGATGACCGGGCCGGGCCCCAACGCCGCCGACCTGGAAACCATGCTGGCGCTTGCCGCCCGCGTTCCCGACCACGGCAAGCTGACGCCCTGGCGGTTCATCGTTTTTGAAGGCGAGGGCCGGACCCGCGCCGGCGAGATCATTCTCAAATCCTTCGATGCGGCCAATCCGGGCGCCGACGAAAGCCGCCGCGAGCTCGAGCGCAAGCGCTTCCTGCACGCGCCGGTGGTTGTCGGCGTGGTGTCGCGACCGGTCGCCCATGGCAAGATTCCCGAATGGGAGCAGGTGCTGTCGGTCGGCGCCGTGTGCATGAACCTCACCATCGCCGCCAATGCGATGGGCTTTGCGACCTCGTGGCTGACGCAATGGTATTCCTACGACGCGGCTGCTGCGGCGGCGCTCGGCCTCAAGCCGGGCGAGAAATTCGCCGGATTTATTCATATCGGCGGCAGCAAGGGGGCGCCGGAGGATCGGCCGCGCCCGGCGCTCGCCGACATCGTCACCCGTTTCTGACCGGAGCCTCCCGCCAATGTTCTTCGAGCCGCACAAGCGCGACCGCAATCTGCTTCCGCACGATCCGTTCAAGGCGATGATCGCGCCACGTCCAGTCGGCTGGATTTCTTCCATGAACCGGGCAGGCCAGGTCAACCTCGCGCCCTATTCCTTCTTCAACGCGTTTTCAGATAGTCCGCCCATAGTCGGCTTTTGCAGCGATGGCGAGAAGGACAGCAAGACATTTGCCGCCGACAGTGGCGAATTCGTCTGGAACATGGCGACTTATGATCTGCGCGACGAGATGAATGCGTCGTCTGCGCCCTTGGCGCGCGGCGACAGTGAGTTCATTCACGCGGGACTGGAGACGGCGCCGTCGCAATTCGTGCGGCCGCCGCGGGTCGCAGCCTCGCCTTGCGCGCTCGAATGCAAGGTCACGCAGATTGTCTCCCTCACCAACATCGAAGGCAAAGAGGTCGATCGCTGGCTGGTGATGGGCCAGGTGGTCTGCATCCATATTGATGAAGACTACATCGCCGACGGACGCATCGACGTCCTGCGGATGAAGCCGATCGCGCGCTGCGGCTATATGGATTACACCGCCATCGAAAGCTTCTTCTCGATGAAGCGCCCCGCCGGGGCGGGTAATGCGGGTGCGGGCGGGTAAAGCTGCAGGCTGTTCTTTCGCGGCCGGCGGGAACGCCGGCTGTCAGTGGTCCGAAGTTACCACAGTGAACTTCACGCCCAGCGCGCGCATAACGGCGTTGATCGTCTCGTAACGTGGATGGGCGCCGGGGCTAAGCGCTTTGTATAGGCTTTCACGTCCAAGGCCTGCGTCTTTGGCTATTTGCGCCATGCCGCGCGCCTTCGCGACATCGCCAATAGCTGCGAGGAACACATCAGGATTTGGATCTTCAGCGGCCGCGGCAAGATATTCCGCAATCGTTTCATCGCTGTCGAGATAGGCCGCTGCATCGAATCGGGCAAAGGTCGCAGTTTTCATTTCGCTTCTTTCCACATGCGTGCGATATCTTTGGCGCGCTTGATGTCTCGCGTTTGCGTCGAATTACTGCCGCCTGCCAGCAGGACATAAACCGTGTCGCCCGTCCGGATATAATAGACACGGTAGCCAGGTCCGACATGCACGCGCATCTCGGAGATGCCATCGCCGACCGGCTTGCAGTCGCCGAAATTTCCAAATGTCGCACTGACGATGCGCGCCAGAATACGGGCCTTTCCCTTCTGATCGGCAAGACCAGAAAGCCAGACGTCAAATTCCGACGAGCGAATAAACATCAGCATATGATGCGAATGTATCTAATTGGATACAAAACATCAAGCAAAATATTAGCCCGTTGGAAGGATGGAAACACTCCCCCTACATTCCCTTCCTCTTCAGCGCCGCCTCGATCTCACCGAAAATCGCCGGATCGTCGATGGTCGCTGGCATCACCCACGGGTCCTGGTCGGCGATCTTCTTCATCGTGCCGCGCAGGATTTTGCCGGAGCGTGTCTTCGGCAGGCGGTCGACAGTCACGGCGGTCTTGAACGACGCGACCGGGCCGATCTTTTCGCGCACCAGTGCGACGACTTCGCGTTCGATCACCGGATGTTCGCGATTGATGCCGGCCTTGAGCACGATGAAGCCGAGCGGCGTTTCGCCCTTTAACTCGTCTTTCGTGCCGATGACGGCGCATTCGGCGACATCAGGGTGAGAGGCAAGCACTTCCTCCATGCCGCCGGTTGAAAGCCTGTGGCCTGCCACGTTGATGATGTCGTCGGTGCGGCCCATGATGTAGAAATAGCCGTCGCTGTCGCGATAGCCGGCGTCGGCGGTTTTGTAATAGCCGGGATATTCGCTGAGATAGCTTTCCCGCATGCGCTCATCGTCCTGCCACAAGGTTGGCAGGGCGCCCGGCGGCAGCGGCAGTTTGATGACGATCGAACCCATGGTTTCGTCCGCAACGGGCTTTGCCGCTTCATCGACCACGCGCACATCCCAGCCGGGCAGCGGCACAGTTGGCGAGCCGTGTTTTACCGGCAGCATGCCAAGCCCGACCGGATTGGCGATGATCGGCCAGCCGGTTTCCGTCTGCCACCAGTGATCGATGATGGGCACGCCGAGCGTCTTCTCTGCCCAGACCAGCGTCGCCGGATCGGCCCGTTCGCCGGCAAGAAATAGCGTGCGGAATTTCGACAGCTTGTACTTCTTCAACAATAGCGCGTCGGGATCTTCCTTCTTGATGGCGCGGAAGGCCGTCGGCGCGGTGAACATCGCCACCACATTATGTTCGGCGATGATGCGCCAATAGGTGCCGGCATCGGGCGTGCCGACCGGCTTGCCTTCAAAACAAATCGCCGTCGCGCCATAGATCAGCGGTCCATAGGAAATATAACTGTGGCCGACGACCCAGCCTACATCCGACGCCGCCCAGAAAACTTCGCCCGGCTCGACGCCGTAGAGATGTTTCATCGACCATTGCAGCGCCACCATATGGCCGCCGTTGTCGCGCACCACGCCTTTGGGAATGCCGGTCGTGCCGGAGGTATAGAGAACATACAGGGGATCGGTCGCCGCCACTTCGACGCAATCGGCGACATCGCCGGCAGCCTTCGCGGCGTCCATCAACTCATTCCAGTCGTAGTCGCGGCCGGCGATCATCTCCGCCTGCTCCTGCGGCCGCTGCAGAAGAATGACCGCTTGCGGTTTCCATGTCGCCAACTCGATGGCGCCGTCGAGCAGCGGCTTGTATTTGATGATGCGTCCGGGTTCGATTCCGCAGGAAGCGGTGAGGATGACGTTCGGCTTGGCGTCGTCGATACGGGTGGCGAGTTCCTTCGCGGCAAAGCCACCGAAAACGACCGAGTGCACCGCGCCGATGCGGGCACAGGCGAGCATGGCGATCACCGCTTCCGGAACCATCGGCATGTAAAGAATGACGCGATCGCCCTTGCCGACGCCATATTCGCGCAGCACGGCGGCCAGGGTCGCTACCTCGTCGCGCAATTCGAGATAGGTGAATTTGCGCTGCGTTCCGGTCACCGGACTGTCGTAGATCAGTGCCGTCTGGTCGGCGCGGCCACGCTCCACGTGCCGGTCGAGCGCGTTATAGCAGGTGTTGCAGGTCGCATCGGGAAACCAGTGCCCGTAAACGCCGGCACCGGCGTCGAAAATCCGGGACGGCGGCTTGATCCAGTCGATCTCGCGGGCGGCCTCGGCCCAGAACGCCTCGGGATCGGCACTCCATTGGGCATAAATCTCGCTATAGCGGCGGCTCATGGTTTCCTCCCTTATTCTTGTATCTACGCTTGACCGGCAGCCTGCCCGTATATAGCCGAACTCCTGTAGCCGCATTCTGAGACTGTGTTTTCCGCAGGCAGGCGGCCCCGTCAACCAAATATTAGCCGTAAGGACGCAGGGTCGGTCGCCCGCTGTCCCGCGGCGGCCGGAACGAACCGATGATCGAAATGCTGCGCACTGGCGATTGGCTGACCCGCGAACGGGTGCGCATCATCGCAATCATATTGCTGGCTTTTTACACCATCGCGACAGTCTTTCTGTTCGCGACCTCGAATGGCAGGGTCGACCGCTTCGACCGGCCGCTGGGCACGGATTATTCGCAGGTCTGGACCGCCGGCCGTTTCGTGCTGGAAGGCCATCCGGAAAAGCCCTTTGACAATGTTGCGCATGACAAGCGTCAGCGCGAGTATTTTAGCCAGACCTCCGGCTTCTTTCACTGGGGCTATCCGCCCTATTTTCTCGTCGTCGCCGCGTTCTTCGCCCTGTTTCCCTATGCGCTGTCGCTGATCCTGTGGCAGGCCGCGACACTACCCATCTATCTCGCAGCGGTGCGATCGATCGCGCCGTTTCGCGACGGGTTGCTCGCGGCGGCCGCGTTTCCGGCCGTGTTCGTCAACATCGGCCATGGCCATAACGGTTTTCTCACCGCCGGCCTGATGGCCTTCGGACTGCTGACGATCGAGCGGCGGCCGTTGCTCGCCGGCGTGCTGTTCGGGCTTCTCGCCTACAAGCCGCAATTCGGCATTCTGATTCCGATCGCACTTGCCGCCGGCGGTTACTGGCGCACGGCGTTGGCGGCGGCGGCTACCATCGCGGCAATGACCGTGGGCACATGGCTGGCGTTCGGCGGCGAGACCTGGCGCGGCTTCTTCACGATGATGACCTTTTCGCGCGAGGTGATCTCCGAACAGGGCGTCACCGGCTGGCACAAAATTCAGACGGTCTTTGCAGCCATCAGCATGCTCGGCGGCTCGATCCCGTTGGCTTACGCTTTCCAATTTGTCTCGACAGCCATCTGTGCCGTTTTGGTCGCCGTGCTCTGGTATGGCCGCACCGACCGCAGGCTCGCGGCGGCCGCGCTGATGACGGGGGCACTGCTCTCGACGCCCTACGCGCTCGATTACGACATGATGCTGTTGGGGCCGGCGCTCGCTTTCGTCGTCGCCTATGGCCTCGAGAAAGGCTTCCGGCCCTGGGAGAAGTCGCTTCTGGCGCTGGTCTGGTTCGTGCCCATTATCGCACGCAACATTGCCGAAGTGACATTCATCCCCGTCGGCGTGCTGACGATGTTCGCATTCATGTCGCTCATCGTGCGCCGCGCATTGAGCGACGAACAGTTCGACTGGCGCGGCAGGCTTGCGGCACGGTCGCCGCTGATGCAGCAGATCGGCGTTTTCTCACTGGTCGGCGCCGCGGGATTTTTTGTCGATACCGGGCTGACGCTGTTCTTCGCTGATGCATTCGGAATTTCCGGCTATGTGGCGCGCGTGCCGGCGATCGTCATCGCTGTCGTTGCGACATGGTTTCTCAATCGCACCTGGACGTTCCGCTCGAAGGACCCGCGCGTGATCGGCGAATTCGCACGCTATGGGCTTGCGAGCGCTGTTACGTCGGTCTTCAACTATGCGATCTTTTGCGGCGTGCTCGCGGCGTTTGCCTATCAGGGCATTGCCAAGGATACGGATCGTCTGTCGATCGGGATCGGCATGATTGCAGGCTCCGGCGCGGCCGCAGTCCTTAATTTCGTTCTGTCGAAATTCTTCGCCTTCGCCAGGCCGGTGCCGCCGGAACTCGCGCGTCATAGATCATGACGATCATGACGATCATTCCGGACGCCTGCGCAAGATGATTACCGCAAGATGATCACCGACTGGCATTTCTACGCCGCCGCGATTCCCGGCACCATCCTGCTCGGCATGGGGAAGGGCGGTTTCTCCGGTATCGGCATGCTCGCGCTGCCGCTGTTGGCGCTGGTGATGCCGCCTTTGCAGGCAGCGGCGATCCTGCTGCCGATCCTCATGGTGCAGGACATTGTCGGCGTCTGGGCATTCCGCCGCGATTTTTCCAAACAGCATCTGAAGCTGATGTTTCCTGGCGGCATGCTCGGCATGTTGATCGGCTATTTCACGGCCGCGCGGGTTCCAGGAGGTTTTGTCCTTGTCATGGTCGGGTTGATTGGCGTGGTCTTCGTTCTGGATCAGATGCTGCGCAAAAGGCCCGTCAATGTGGCGCCGGTCCAGCCGCCTTTCATCAAGGCTTCGTTCTGGTCGACGATCTGCGGTTTCACCAGCTTCATCGCCAATGCAGGAGGGCCGCCTTATCAGGTCGTCATGCTGCCGCAGAAGCTGCCGCCGCGCGTCTACGCCGGCACGTCGGCGATTTTCTTCGCCGTGATCAATTACATTAAATTCCCCGCCTTTGTTTACCTTGGCCAGATTTCAGCCACCAATCTGACCACGTCGGCCGTGCTGTTTCCTTTGGCCATCCTCGCCACCATGGCCGGCGTATGGATGGTAAAGAAAATGCCCGCCGAAGGCTTTTACAAGATCATCCAGACATTGACGTTCTGCGTTGGCGTCAAGCTGATCTGGGACGGCCTGCGCCAGCTCGAGGTTTTCTAGTTTTTTGGATTTTCGACAGTTCCGACATTGACGCCGGCATCGGCAAGATCGCTGAGAAGGTGTTCGATCAATTGGTCCGACATACCCATGCGGTCGAGACCAGCCTTGATGTCACTGGCGAAATAGGGAAAGCGCTTGCCTAACTGTTCGACCCATTCATTTTTAGCGGTGAGATCGCCGCGCTGGTGCGCTGCGATAATACTGGCCAGCATGGTTTGCGGAAATTGCGTGGCCGCTGCCGCGCGGCCCCAGTTCTGGATCCCAGTCCGGTCGTCGCGCACCAGCGCCACGAGGAAGAAATAGAAGGCATAGCCGTCGCGCAGCACCTCGTTTTCGAGAAGCGCCGCATTGAGAATTTCGCTGCCCTTGTCGATATCGCCGCGCAAAACCAGCATGGCGCCGTGCCGTGCAGTGACATAGGTCGCGGCAGGATTGAGTTCGATCGCGTGGCGGAGACTTTCCTTGGCGCCGTCGTAGTCCTGGGCCAGAAATTGCGCCATAGCCAGTGCATAAAACGGCCGCGAGTGTTGTGGATCGAGCGCAATCGCGCGCCGGGCGGCCGCAAACGCGTCGTCGAGGGCGTGATTGCTGTCGGCGCCGTTGAGCCGGTTCACATATTCATCCGACTGGATCATCGATCGCAGCGCCACGGCGTTGGCGTATTCGGGCCGAAGGATCAGTGCCTGGTCGAGGCAGGCGAGAGCGTCCTTGTAATTCGTTATTGTCGGATCCTGGAAATAATCGAACGATTTGATGATGCAGAAATAGGGCGGTTTGGCGCCGCTCTGTTGACGCGCCCTGATGCGGAAATCGGAAAAGATCAGGCCGTGCGGTCTGGAAATAGCCAGTCCTATATCCGACGGCCGGCGATCCTGGGCGAGCGCCTGGGGATCAAGCGAGAAATCCCTCAGATTGCGCGACCAGATCAGTTCGCCGCTGGCGACATGGGTGACGCGGACGCGCAGCGACGCCAGGTTCTCGCCGGCGGCCTCCACTCCCAGATCGACCCGATAATCGATCTGGGTCGCGCCATCGCCGATGCGTTCGATGATCGACACATCGTCGGCACGTTCGAATTCATGCTCGATCACATCCTTGATCCGGTTTGCCAGGCGCTGCAGCACCGGATTCGTGGTCTCGCGCACGGCGACGGCGACAGTCGGTTCCGTGGAACGGAACAAATCCTGGACATCGCCCGGATCGACCTCCGCGGTTTTGGCCGCAACGGGCTTAGCGTCGGTCCCGTCGTAATAGAGCCAGCCCAGAACCCCTCCGACAACCAGAACGAGGGGAACCAGAGCCATGAGCGCGAGGCGTAGCGGCGACCGCAGCCGGGAGGCCGGCACCAGAGCCGTTTCCGGCGCCGTGCCGGCTACGGCCTGCTTTGGGTCGGTGTCGCTCTTGCGGACGAATTCGGGAACATACCGGCCTTTGGGGATGCGGATTTCGACCGGCGCATCCTTGCCCTCGTCGCGGAAGTACCGGTCCAGCATTCGCCGCAGCCGCGTCGCCTCCACCCGCACGATCGAATTGGCCTGCGGGTCGAAGGTTTCGTCGCGGCCGTAAACAGTCACAGCTATGCTGAAGGCTTTGAGGCGGTCGGCGCGGCCTTCGAGCGCTTCCGTCACCACAAATCTTAGGAATGCGCTTAATCGGTTGGAGGCGGCAAAATCCGGATGAGCCAGCACGTCCGACAACACGGCTTCGACCTCCCGGCGGGAGGATTCGGCAGTGGAAGGGCGCGGCGGGGCACTATCGGGCATGTTTGCGAGGATTTAGCACGTTAGTTCGTCGTATAACGTATTATGGGCCATTTCGGAATAAATTGAGAGTCTTAATTTAGCGCCATCTAACGTGCAGGGGCGTTTCACAGCCGCTAGCAGGTGACTAACTCTTTGAGCTTAGGTAATCGACTGATTTTGAAGCACACTCCTTTCAACTGATGCGGCGGTCGCACAGCGGATCGGAGACTCGGCCAATGTTGGACGGTTGCAGCAAGGCGCTCGACATGGCCAGCGACCATCTGGAACGCGCCGCGAAGGAAATGACCCGGGCTGTGGATGAGCTCAGGCTTGTGTCTGCCTCGGTGAGTGGTGAACACCTCGATCAGGTCACCATGATCCGCGAAATGGCGAATGCGCAGATCGAAGTTGCCGCCGGCCTGGCCATGCTGGTCAAGCATCTCCCGGCCGGTCAGGTCGACCTGCTCCTGAGCGGCATTGCCTGGCCCGGCATGGAGCCTCCCCAAGGTAGCCGGCACTGAGCAGCCGTCACTGATCCTTCGGCAGCGCCCGCCCGCAGGGAAGTTCGGGCGAACTTCCTGCCACGAAAATCATCCAAAAGACCTTTCGGCAGGAATGCCTGCCAAAAAGCCAATTGATCCCATCGTTTGGAAGTGAATTTCCGCGGGCGCGAGCGGGCAGATGGCCGCTCGCCCAGCCAACGGATATTTAGTGGACGGTTGGGGATTTTCCGCCCAGGCGAAGCTTTTCGATTTCGTCCTTGAGCTTGAGCTTCTTTCGTTTGAGCTCCGCGATTTTCAGGGGGTCGGAAGCTGGGCTTAGGCTAGTGGCCTCGATCTGTTTTTCTAGCACCGTATGCCGGCGTTCTAGTTCAGCGATGTGGCTTGCCATTGACATCCTGCATCTCCTTTCGGTGTTGCGGACGTATGAGTGTGTCACAGATTCACAGAGCCTCAAGCAGAATCGTCGTTCGTGGTTTCACAAAAAATGACACCCGCAAGACACCTGCAAGACTCCCGCAAGACTCCTGCAAGACGCCTAAAAGACATGCACATGAACGTAGCGTTTTCCTAAAAAGAGCGCATTTTCTTCACGCGAACCGGTGTCCACTTCGCTTGAAAATGCAGCGTAGCGTTTTCCGATCCCCTGGATCGGAAAGAGCGTCCGGTTTCCTAAAAAGAGCGCATTTTCTTCATGCGAACCGGTGTCCACTTCGCTTGAAAATGCGCTCGCGCGCCGGGCTCGCCGATTCACGCAAAATCCTGTATTGCGCGCTCTCATGCGCGTTGCGCCCGGACATCATGTCTGGCTCAATGGCGTGCAGCGTTCGCGATCGACGGAAGACCATGCCGGGCAGGATGAATGATGAGGATCGCGCGGCTTTTCAGGCCGAGCTCGACCGGCTGCGCGAGGAACATCGCGATCTCGACGCCGCCATTGTCGCGCTGCAGTCTGTCGGCAGCCTCGATCAGCTTCAGCTTCAACGCCTGAAAAAGCGCAAGCTCGTGCTTCGCGACCGCATACAGATGCTTGAGGACCAGATTACACCGGATATCATCGCCTGAACCGCCGTTTTCCGCTTAAAATCCCGCTTTGGCTTGCGGGGTGGAGGCGCTTCGTCTATCTCCGCCAGCTTTCCTGCTTCCATACCCTGCTTCTTGCCTCCCACGGGGAATTTCATTGGCTCAGAAACCAGCACCGGTCGCCATTATTATGGGAAGCCAATCCGACTGGGATACGATGCGGCATGCAGCCGATACCCTCGCGGCGCTCGATATCGGCCACAAGGCGCTGATCGTTTCGGCACACCGGACGCCTGATCGGCTCGTGGCTTTCGCCAAAGGCGCCAAACAGCGTGGTTTCAAGGTCATCATCGCCGGCGCCGGCGGCGCCGCTCATCTTCCCGGCATGACGGCATCCATGACCCCGCTGCCGGTTTTCGGCGTACCGGTCGAATCCAAGGCACTGTCGGGCATGGATTCGCTTTTATCCATCGTGCAGATGCCGGGTGGCATTCCCGTCGGCACGCTCGCCATCGGCCGTGCCGGCGCGATCAATGCGGCCCTGCTGGCCGCCGCGGTTCTGGCGCTTCACGACGAGGCGCTCGCCGGCCGGCTCGATATCTGGCGCGCCGCCCAGAGTGCATCGGTCGCCGAAATCCCGGATGATACGGCCGGAAAGCCAGCCGGAAAGCATTGAGAGTAGAATGGTCCGCCAGACGATCACATTGCCGGCCATCGCGCCCGGCGCAACCATCGGCATTCTGGGCTCCGGTCAGCTCGGCCGGATGCTGGCCATGGCCGCTTCCAGCCTCGGGTTGAAAACACATATTTATGCCCCCGAAAGCGGCCCGGCCTGCGATGTCGCCGCGCATTCGACGATCGCCGCCTACGAGGACACGGTGGCACTGGCGGACTTCGCCGCGGCGGTTTCAGTCGTCACCTATGAATTCGAAAATGTGCCGGCCGATACGGCCGCCTTTCTGTCGGCGCGATTGCCGGTTCTGCCCGACAGCACGGTGCTGGCGACGACGCAGGACCGGCTCGTCGAAAAAGATTTTCTCAATCGCTTAGGGATTCCCACCGCGCCCTATCGGGCGGTCGAGGATGGCGGCAGTCTGGCGCGCGCGGTGGCGCAGATCGGCCGTCCGTCCATCCTGAAAACGCGCCGCTTCGGCTATGACGGCAAGGGCCAGGCGCTGGTTCGCGAGGGCGCCGATCTCGCCAGCGCGTTTCGCGGCCTGGGAGGCCATCCCTGTATCCTGGAAGGCATCGTTCCTTTTGTTCGCGAGATATCGGTCATCGCGGCGCGAGGAGGCGACGGCTCGTTTGCGGCCTGGGATGTCTGCGAGAACGAGCACGATCACCATGTTCTGAGCCGCACCCTGGTACCGGCGCGCATCGCCGGCGAGACGGCCAAGGAGGCGACGGCGCTGGCGCGCAAGATCGTCGACGCTTTGAATTATGTTGGCGTCATCGCGGTGGAAATGTTCGTGGTCGAGGAACGACAGCTCGACGGATCTACGATCGAACAATTGGTCGTCAATGAAATCGCCCCGCGCGTCCATAATTCAGGCCATTGGACGATCGACGGCGCGGTGACGTCGCAATTTTCACAGCATATCCGCGCCATCTGCGGCTGGCCTCTCGGCTCGCCGCGCCGGCATGGCCGGATCGAGATGGACAATCTGATCGGCGAGGACGCCAATCGCTGGCGCGACATTCTCGGCGACGGCGCGGCCTCGCTGCACATCTACGGTAAGCATGAGGCGCGGCACGGCCGGAAAATGGGTCACGTCACCCGTGTCCTGCCGGACGACAGCCTCTAATCACCCTTCTTCGGAGACAGCACGGGCTTCGATGGCGTCGACCTCGGCCTGGTCGAACGGGCCCCATTGGTTGGGCACGCCGCGATATTTCGACTGGTCGTCGTCGGGGCCGAGCAGGCGCAGGCAGGCGCTGTTGAGATCGGCCTCGCCGGTCAGCGGCGGCGTGTGAACTTCGAGAATCCGGCATTTTGCCGGGCCCCTGTTCCAGGCCCAATGGGTCTTGCCGCGCGGAATGCGCATGAAATCGCCGGGTTTGCAGCGAAATCCGCGCCCATCGACGAAAAACCAGATCTCGCCTTCCATAATCCAGTTGATCTGCTCGGAATCGTGGAAATGCGGCTTGGTATGATAGCCGCCATCGCGATTGGCGATCATGACGCTGGATTCCATGCCGCTGATCATCTGCAGGTTGAACGCTGCGGTATTGTTCTTGTCGGCTGGTTTGACCTGCAGGACCGGGAGGTCGGCGAGATTGGCACGGTAGGCAGGCTTCGGATCGGTCATGTTTCGCTCCCGGTTATTGTGCGGTTTATTGGTTTTGCCGCAAAGCCAAACCTAAACAAGAGTCCTGGCTGGAGCAATCGGCCGCGATACCCTAGCAACCCCTGACAATGCAGCATTATCGAGCGGATTCTGCCGCGAAAATCCGCGCGTTCTGCTGGACACTGCAGGGTGATTCTGCTAATTCGCCCGCCACGGTTCGGCGCCCCGTCGCGCCGACGGCAGATTTTTTCCATAGCCGGGCCCGAACTCCATTTTCACTGGCCCATGAAAACAGGATCAGCGAGTGCAAGTTCTCGTTCGTGACAACAATGTTGACCAGGCGCTGAAGGCCCTGAAAAAGAAGATGCAGCGGGAAGGTATTTTCCGCGAAATGAAGCTTCGCGGCCATTACGAGAAGCCCTCCGAAAAGCGCGCCCGGGAGAAGGCGGAAGCCGTCCGCCGCGCCCGCAAGCTCGCCCGCAAGAAAATGCAGCGCGAGGGCCTTATTCCTATGAAGCCGAAGCCCGTGATGGGCGCCCGCTGACACGGTTAACGCCGCGTTAAACATTTATGCGTTTTTTATCAATGGCGCCCGCGGATCGTTCCGTCCGGGCGCCGTGATATTTTCTAGCTTGGCTTCCCGATCCAGCCGGATCGGAAAACCTATACCGGAACAAGCCGTCTCATTAACGCCGTGTTGCATGGCCAAAGGGGGTGTCTGGCGGGTAGGGTGGAAACTCAAGAGTCGGTTTAAAGAAAGTACTTCAGCGCCATGTCGATAACACAAGCTGAACACGCGCCGGGCCTGCGGCGCCCGGGATTTTTTGCGGTTGCAGCCGTTCTCGCGCTGGCTCTTGCTGGCTGCGAAAGTGTCGGCGGGCTCGGCTCGCGCGGGACGCCTGCGGCCGAGATCAGCGAAGACTGCGCCGCGCTTCAGGCCAATGTCGCCTCGCTGACCGAAGTGATCCAGCGTAATCCCGGCGATTCGCAGGCCTATAATACGCGCGGCGCCGCCTATGCGCGTTGCGGCCGCTATCAGGAAGCCATCACCGATTTTAGCCAGGTGGTGAAGATTGATCCGCAGCACGCCCCCGCCTACACCAATCGCGGTCTTGCCTATCGGCAGATCGGCCGCAATGATCAGGCGCTGGCGGATTTCACCCGCGCCATCGAGGTCAATCCGCGCCATGCGCCGGCCTATCTCGCGCGCGCCAACCTGCTGCGCACGCAGAACCAGCTCGATCAGGCGATGGGCGATCTCAACAACGCGATACGCCTCAACCCCGAACAGGCCCAGGCTTTTCATGCGCGCGGCCTGATCTATCAGCGCAACGGCGAACACGCCAAAGCCATCACTGACTTTGACAATGCGATCGATCGCGATCCTTTCAACGCGGCGCCCTATCAAGCACGGGGCCAGAGCCTGACCATCGTCGGCAAATTCGATGCGGCGATCGAGGATTTCAACGCCGCGCTCAACATCAACAACCAGAACGCCGATGCCTGGGCCGGCCTCGGCCTCGCCTATGAGCGCAAGGGCGAAAAGCAGAAAGCGGCGGAAAGCTACAATCGCGCGCTCATCGTCAACCCGAGCAATCAGTTTGCCAAGGAAGGCCAGTCGCGCATCGGCCGGGTGTAGGGGCTCATCATTGCTGATGGCTGCAAACTATCAGGAGCCCTCATCCTGAGGAGCAACGTTTGCGTTGCGTCTCGAAGGACGGGGGCGACACGCCGCAGCCAGCCGATCAACATCCTACCGCTTGCTACGGAACGCCAACAGTCATCCGCGTATTTCAGCAGATGTACTGATGCATTGTCGCTCGTGATGCAGCCCTCACCATCGTCTTCGCCTGTCGCCGCCGTCCTTCGAGACGCCTGCTACGCAGGCTCCTCAGGATGAGGGCTTCTGTTGGTTTTCGTGGTTCTTCTGACTGTTCAGTATCTGGTCGGTCAGATGCCTACGCGCCGATGCCGCATTTCCGGTAGAGTTCGATGCGATAGGAGCGCGCTGTCTGGTTGCCGCGGCTGCGCGGGATCACCCAGCGTCGGCGCGGACTCAGCGCCGCATAGGTGCCGAAGACATCCGCATAGCACTGAGCTTTTTCGCCGGAATGGCCGCGTCGTTGGGCGATGCGCATGCCGACCTCTTGCGAGGTTGCGGCTTGCGCCGAAGCGCAACAAGCCAAAGCAGACGTCACGTAAGCCATTGCTAAAATTATCCGCATGATTGCCCTCCACGATCATTCAGATTGTCGGAGGCTAAGACATAGTCCTTAAAAGGGAAAGTCTGTTTTCAGATCGTATTCCGACTAAGTGCTGCAGCGCAGGGCTTTATCGGCAGCGGCGTCGCGCCTATCGAGCCGATAGCCTTTCGATCCAGGCCAGGACTTGCGGCATGACGCCATCCGCACCCATCACCGGATGGCCGCCTCCCGCAACCTTGATGAATTGTTTCGGCTCTGGTGCGAGTGCAAACA
>JAQGJO010000216.1 GCA_028290595.1 Hyphomicrobiales bacterium
GCATCGGCGGTAGGGTCGGGCGCATGCGCCGGCGCGGGCTCGTCCATCAACGCAGTGAAACTCTCCGCGCGCGCCTGCATGTGCGCCATCGCCGGCGCCTCGCCGGCATCTGTCTCGCTGATGGCGATCCATTCGAGATGCGGACACTGCTGCGCCAGCATCGCGGCGAATTTCGGTTGTGTGATCGCGGCGCGCGCGCCCGACGCCTCCACCACATCGCGTAATTCGGGACCTGCGAGTGCGGCATTGCTGAGCACAGCGATGGCGCCGATCCACATGCAGGCGAAGCGTGCGATCAAGGTCTCCGGACAATTCTCGAAATGCACCAGCACGCGATCACGCGGGCCGATGCCGCGTTTCAGCAGGCCGCCGGCGACGCGCGCCACATCGTTTTCGAAGCCGGCATAGGACCATGTTCTCTGCGGCCCCTCGAACGGCGCCCAGATCAGAAAGGGATGCGCGCCACGTGCGGCGGCGCGATCGCGCAGCAGCGCGGCTGCATCCTGTCCGAGAAACGGATGGACGAACGAGGTCTGTTCGAACGACGGCATTGGTGGTTTCCTCCGCGGGTTCTTGTCGCGATCCTCAACTATGCCGCCGAAATTTCAAAACTGAAAAATTTCAGTCTGGAAATATTTCCTGCAATACATCGGCGGGACGGCAGACCCGCGTGCCCTTGCTCGTGACCACCACCGGACGTTCCATCAGAATCGGGTGGGCGCCGAGCGCGTCGAGAATCTGGTCGTCGGTCAATGCCGGATTGTCGAGATTAAGATCATCATAAGGCGTTCCCTTGCGGCGCAGGATATCGCGCGGCTTCATCTTCATCGCGAAGAGCAGGCCCTGCATCTCGGCGCGTGATGGCGGTGTCACCAGATATTCGATGATTTTCGGCTCGACACCGGTTTCCCGGATGCGGGCGAGCACTGTTCGGGAAGTGCCACATTTGGGGTTGTGGTAAATCGTGGTCATGAATTCTTCACCTGATTGCTTATGGATAGCAGGGTAGCTGGATAGCACATGGGACGGCTCGTTAAATACGTTGGATTTTAGCGAAAGACTTCCCGGTGCCTTGCCGCTACAATATTGATCTCCCCTTTAGCGCGGCTGGAAGATCGGCGGCGCTGGCTTGGCGGCCTTAGCTTGGACCGGGTTGTACTCATGGCAATTGCACGCAAATATTTCGGCACCGACGGCATTCGCGGGCGCGCCAACAGCGCCATTACGCCGGACCTGGCGCTGCGCGTCGGGCAGGCGGTCGGGCTGGTGTTCCAGCGCGGCGAACATCGCCACAGAGTCGTGATCGGCAAGGATACGCGGCTGTCGGGCTATATGATCGAATATGCCATGGTGGCAGGGTTCACCTCGGTGGGCATGGACGTGTTGCTGCTCGGCCCGATGCCGACGCCGGCTGTGGCGATGCTGACGCGGTCCATGCGCGCAGATATCGGCGTGATGATCTCCGCTTCGCACAACGCCTATGAAGACAACGGCATCAAGATATTCGGGCCGGATGGTTTTAAGCTGTCCGACGACGTCGAGCGCAGCATCGAGGCGCTGGTCGATAGCGACATGTCGGCGCAGCTTTCCAAATCCGGCGACCTTGGCCGCGCCAAGCGCGTCGATGACGTGCGCGCCCGCTATATCGAGGCGGCGAAACTGACCTTGCCGCGGCATCTTTCGCTCGACGGGTTGCGTATCGTGCTGGATTGCGCCCATGGCGCGGCCTATCGGGTTGCGCCTGAAGCACTGTGGGAACTGGGCGCGGAAGTGATTCCGATCGGCGTCGATCCCGACGGCATGAACATCAACCGCGAGGTCGGCTCGACCTCGCCGGAAGCGCTGATCCGCAAGGTGCGCGAGACGCGCGCCGATATCGGCATCGCGCTCGACGGCGATGCGGACCGCGTGCTCATCATCGACGAGCAGGGCCATCCGGTGAACGGCGACCAGGTGATGGCGGTGGTGGCGCAGAGCTGGAAGGAAGATGGACGGCTGAGCAAGCCCGGCATCGTCACCACGGTGATGTCCAATCTCGGCCTGGAGCGCTATCTGGCCTCCATCGACCTGACGATGGCGCGCACCGCCGTCGGCGACCGTTATGTGCTCGAACATATGCGCGAGCACGGGTTCAACCTGGGCGGCGAACAGTCCGGCCATATCATCCTGTCGGATTATTCGACGACGGGCGACGGGCTCGTCTCGGCGCTGCAGGTGCTGGCCGTCGTCCAGCGCCGCCAGCGCCCGGTGAGCGAGGTCTGCCATCTGTTCGAACCGCTGCCGCAGATTCTCAAGAACGTGCGCACCAGCGGTCGCGCCGCCATGGAAAAGGAAAGTGTTGTGCGCGCCATCGCCGATGGCGAGCGCAAGCTCGGCAAAGATGGCCGGTTGCTGATCCGTCCCTCGGGGACGGAACCGGTGATTCGCGTCATGGGCGAGGGCGACGATCTGAAAATGGTCGAAGCTGTGGTCGATTCGATCTGTGCGGCCATCGAAGGCGGTTCGAACAAAGTCGCGGCGGAATAGGACGCCTCCGCGACGGTCTTCGAGAGCCGCCTAACTCATTGGCGCTTCGATAAATCCACGACTATTAAGGTTAATCCTTAGGGTTAAGTGCCCATTAACCCCTTTGTTGCAAGTTTATCTCGTTCATCAGGCCTGCGCTCGCTGGCGCCCGGCAAAACGAGAGGATTTGGTCATGGGCGGTACTAGGGCCCTTTTTCTTGCCGGAGCGGTTGTGGCCGGCATGACGACGGCAAATGCCGCCGATCTTTTGCCACCACCGCCCATGGTCGGCACCCCGATGCCCGTGCAGGATTATTCCGGTTGGTATCTGCGCGGTGATATCGGCATGGGTCTTTCCCATAGCGTCAAGGCATCCAACCCGCCGGATCCGTTGAGCCAAGGCTCGCCCGGCTATGTGCCGACCGCCTATAATCTCAACGCGGCGGATTTCAGCGCGGCGACCTTCGTCAAGTTCGGTATCGGCTACCAGATCAACAGCTGGTTCCGCGCCGACATCACCGGTGAATATCGCTCCAGCAGCTTCTCGACGCAGGACGAACTGTCCTGGAACAACGGCGCCGGTTCGTTCAACGTGCTGCGCAACTTCTATCGCGGCAATATGGCGAGCTTCGTCGGCCTGGTGAACGGCTATGCCGATCTCGGCACCTGGTATGGCATTACCCCCTATGTCGGCGCCGGTGTCGGCTTTGCCAGCAACACGGTCTCGGGCGTGACCGACAACGGCTTCAACAATCTCTATGCCGGTCCCGGCTCCTTCGCCACGTCGAACACGGGCGGCTACTACAGCTCGAAGACGTCGAGCAGCGTCGCCTGGGCGCTCATGGCCGGTCTCTCCTACAACGTTACGTCGAATCTCAAGCTCGATTTCGGCTACCGTTATCTGAACTACGGCACGGCTTCCGCCGGCTCGCCGCATTGCTTCGGCCCCGGCCCGGGCTTCTCTGCCTGCAGCAACGTGCTGACATTCGCCCGCGCCGGCTCGCATGACTTCTCGATCGGCATGCGCTGGATGCTGGCCGATATGGGCACTTCGCCGATGATGGCGCCGGCGCCGATGCCCTATCCGGTGCAGCAGCGTCCGCTGGTGAGCAAGTACTAAGAGACGTACTCGCCCAACACGAAGGCAATATTTTCGAGACGGCGCGGCTTTGTCCGCGCCGTTTTGCGTTTGCGGGACAGGGGTTTCTTTAAGCGTCAAGCAGAAAATATTGGTATGCTTAAGACAGGATTAAACAATAGCTGCGAACCTTCCTGCAACGAATGGCGTGGTCTCCGCCGATCGCGCGGATGGAAGGAATGTCGGTATGGTTCGCTTGGGGTCGATGACATTTGCGGCGGCGTTCGCTGCGATTGCGACGGTGGGCGCGCATGCCGCGGATATGGATTTTCCGAATGCGCCGCCGAACCTCACGCCGGAAGCGCCGGTCGAACTCGGAACAGGCTGGTATCTGCGCGGTGATGCCGGCTTCGCCCGCGAGCAGTTGCCGCAACTCTCGGTCAACGCGACGCCTATACCGACCGGCGCGCAACTTCTGAATTCCGGCGGATCGAAGAACGGCTGGTCGGCCGGTCTCGGCTTCGGTTACAAATTCAACAGTTGGCTGCGCACGGACTTCACTTACGAAGTGCGCAACGGCGTCAAAGTCGATTCGACCTCCGCGGACTTCGACTGTCCCTATTCGGTGGCTGGATTAACCGATCAGATAACCAATCTTACTATCGGACTGCATGTCATCAACAACAAGTGCAGGGCGGGCCAGAAGGCTTCGCTTTCGCGTCAGGTCGGAATGGCGAATTTCTATATCGATCTGGGCAATTGGTCGGGCGTTACGCCGTATATCGGCGCCGGCGTCGGTATCGCCTATGGCGCGACGCAGGGCACTTACAACTGGTACAACAGTGCCGATGGCAGCCCCTATAATGTCAATCTGGTGCTGCCCTCGGGCTATCCTTTCATTTACGTGGATGCTTATGGCAACAAGCTTAATCCGCAGCCGGTGATCAACTATGGCCCGCAGAGCAGATATCAGGTCTCCAATACGCAGACCTATCAACTGGCCTGGTCACTGATGGGTGGCTTTTCCTATGACATCAGCTCGCACATGAAGCTCGATATCAACTACCGCTATCTGCAGATGGGTGCATGGAAGACGCCGACCGCCTCCACCATCGCCAAATCGAGCGATGTGCGCGTCGGCATCCGCTATATGATCGACTGATAAGACGCTTAGCTCTTCGATCCGCTCAAAGACGAATTCAGTTCCGCGGACAGTTTGAAAAACTGCTCGCGGACGCTGGCTGAATAGGGGTTGGATCGCTCGATCGCGAGAAACACCTCCGGCGCGTCATAGCGCACCATCTCCACCGCTTTCATGATCATGTCGAAGCTCGTCGTCGTCATGCGCGTCGGCAGCGGCTCCATCTGCACCAGCACTTTGGCGATGAGATGGGTGAGGCCCTGAACCGTCGCCAGTTCCTGGTCGTGCGCTTCCGGCGTGGTGATGAAGACGTTGAGGCCAAGGGTGGCGCGCAGGAAAGCGGCGACGCGGCCGACCTTGTCGCCGCGGATCGGGCAAAGCGCGATCTTCAATCCCTTGATGCCGTCGCGGGCGCTCTGCGGACCAAACAGCGGATGGGTGCCGATGATGTCGACGTGGTCGGGCAGGTCGCGGCGCATGATGTCGGCTGGGATCACTTTCACTGATCCGACATCCAGCACCAGGGTGCCGGGCTGGAGATGCTGGCCTATGGCGGCGATGGCCTGCTCAAGCTGATTGACCGGCATGGCAAGCACGACGATGCGGCATTTCGCGACCGTGGCGATGTCGGTGAAGGTAACACCGAGATTTTCGTCCCGGCCGGTAGCGGGGGCAGCCGGATCGAAGGCGTAGAGCTGGAAATAAGGGTGCAGATGCTGGGCGATCAACCGCCCGAAGGCGCCGAAACCGACAATACCGATGGTGATCTGGTCTTTAGCGATCTGGTTTTGGCTGTCTGAATTCAACACCGCGAAAATCTCCGTAGGAGCTGCGATGCTGACGGCAGTTTGCTCACTTCAAACCGCCAGCGACGCAGCGGTTGAAAGATGGCTCAATGCATCTCGCCGCTATTTAGGCGGCGCGTAATAAAGGTCCGACGTGATGCAGATCGTGCTCATGGGCGGTATTGAGAGCATCTGACGGTGGTTGTCAACGGTGCTTTCTTTTGGGGGCTTGCAGTCCGATACCTGCTTCCTGGCGTGGATTCTGGCCTTTCGGCTTGATTCCCCTGGAGGTCTCGGTCAGGTTGCGGCCAACCGGAGTGCGTTCCCGGCGGAGAGATCAATGCGGACCAGAGCGATAGCCATATTTGCGAGCTTCGCGCTGGCCGGATGTCAGTCCATGTCGGCGCCGACGGAGAGGCTCGCGTTCGACGCCACTGCCGCGAGCTATATTCACGCCAAAGGCAGCCAGCGCATCGAGGGCCAGGCCTATGTGGTGACGCGGGACGGCAGTCCGCGGCCGGCAGCCAAGGGAACCGTGCGTCTGGTGCCGGCGACGGCCTATGCAAGGGCGCGTTTCGAGGCGCTCTACCAGGGCAAGACATTCATTCGCGCGGCGATGATGCCGATGGTGAATGCCGATCCGCATTATGCCGCCTATACGCGCACGGCGAAAACCGACGCGAACGGCGGTTTCAGATTTCTCAATGTGGCGCCGGGCGACTATTTCATCACCGCGCAGGAATTCTATTCGGCTCGCGGCACGTTTCTGCCGGAAGGCGGAGCCATGTATGAGCGCGTGAGCGTCGCCGCCGGCGGTCCGGCCGTCGTCGGCGTCGTTCTTGCGGGGCGTTGCTCTTCGAGCAATTCTTGGAGCAGCCCTTTGGAGAAATGTCCGTGAAAATTCTGCTTGTCGTCGCCGTCGCCCTTATCGATGCGGACGATCGCATTCTGATTGCGCAGAGGCCCGAGGGCAAGCAGTTGGCCGGGCTGTGGGAATTTCCCGGCGGCAAGGTGGATGCGGGAGAGCGGCCGGAAGCGGCGCTGATCCGCGAATTGCACGAGGAGCTCGATATTGCGGTCAAGGAAGATTGCCTTGCGCCGCTGACCTTCGCCAGCCACGGCTATGAGGCGTTTCATCTTCTCATGCCGCTGTATGTGTGCCGGCGCTGGGAAGGATTGGTGCGGCCGCGCGAAGGCCAGGCAGTGAAATGGGTACGCGCCACGGATCTGCGCACTTATCCGATGCCGCCCGCCGATGCGCCGCTGATACCGCCGCTGATCGATCTCTTGGGTTAGTCAGGCTCCCGCTGACGACAGCAGGCCGAGAACTGCGCCTTCGATCATGAGCGCGCCGAGCCAATGGCCGCCATCGATCAAGGTGAGTTGCTGCTTTGCGCCTTGATAGGCGTGGTTGGCGACCAGAGTTGTGATAACGAAGCCGAGCCACATCAACGCGCCGGTAGCGGCGCCGCGCTTGATGCCGCCGCCGTTGGTTCCCCCGCTCATCATCCAGCCAAGCACGGCCGCCATGACGATCAAGGCGATGAACAAGATAATTGCCGGCACGATCGGCGGCTTGAACTTGCCATCGGCAGTAATCATGTCGGCCATGGATCGTCCCTGAGCAGCGAGCCAGTTCTTACTCAGCGCGCTGTACCAGATGCTGCCGAAAATGAATGCCGATACGGCCGCGGCAAGCACGGCCACGATATTCACTTGCATGGTTCCCCCCTCGACCTAACGCGCTAGATACCACCCATCTTGCAGACCAGTTTCCATTCGGCGTCGGTCACCGGCTGTACAGAGAGCCGGAACGAAGTGACGAGCGACATTTTCGCCAAAGCTGGCGTCGCTTTCGCCTCTTCAAGCGTCACAGGTTTCTTCAGCGGCTTGACGGCCTTGAAATCGACCATACCGAACTTGCCGCTGGCGTCGGTCGGGTCGGGATAAAACTGCTTGATCACCTCGACGATGCCGACGATCTCCTTGCCGTCGTTGGAATGATAGAAGAACACCTGCTCGCCGAGCTTCATCGCCATCAGATGCAGCTTCGCGGTGTGATTGCGGACGCCGTTCCAGGTCGTGCCTTTGGCGCCCGCCGCGACCTGCTGGTCCCACGACCAGGAAGAGGGTTCGCTTTTCACCAGCCAATGCGTCATGTCGTCCTGATCCCGAATTTCGTTAAGCTCGGCGTGAGCCTAGCGCGCTTCTGGCGATGTTGAAATAACCGTCGAGCTTTCCCCCACGGTTTCCCTCAAGCTTTCGTCGATGTCAGGCTCAGCCTTCGCCCCGCAGGGGCCGCGCCATCAGGGCGTCGATGGCGCCGCCGATGTCGAGCCTGCCGGCCAGCACGGCGTCGACCGCCTGGGAGATCGGCATTTCGACCTGCCGCTTGCGGGCAAGATCAAGGATGGCGCTGGCGGTAAAGGCGCCTTCGGCAAGCTTGCCACCGCCGGCCTTGGCCAGGGGCGTGCCTTCGCCGAGCGCCACGCCGAGGGCGAAATTACGCGATTGCGTGCTGCCGCAGGTGAGCACGAGATCGCCTAAGCCCGACAGGCCCATCAGGGTTTCGCTGCGCGCGCCGAAGGCGCGGCCGAAACGCGACAGCTCGGCGAAGCCGCGCGCCACCAGCGCCGCGCCGGCGCTGGCGCCGAGGCCACGGCCGGCGGCGATGCCGCAGGCGATAGCGAGCACGTTCTTGGCGGCTCCGCCGATCTCGACGCCGCGCAGATCGTCGGTGTGGTAGAGGCGGAACGACGGTGTCGCCAGCGCCGCGCCGATTTGTTCGGCCAAAGCCGCATCGCTGGCTGCGATGGTGACCGCCGTGGGCAGCCCCTTGGCGACATCATGGGCGAAGCTCGGTCCCGACAGAACCGCAGGTCGGCGTCCCGGCATCGTCTGGGCGATGACTTCGCTGACGAAGAGATCGGTGCCCTGTT
>JAQGJO010000256.1 GCA_028290595.1 Hyphomicrobiales bacterium
GATCTTGAAAGTCGGCAGGCGTGTGATGTCCTGCCCCTCGAAGGAAATCGTCCCGCTGTCGATTTTCCCCAGGCCGAGAACGGAACGCATCAAGGTGCTCTTGCCGGCGCCATTCGCGCCGACGACGGTGACGATCTCATTGGGCTCAACGGCAAGCGAGACGCCATCCAGTGCCGTGAGATTGCCATAGCGAACGCCGAGATTGCTGACCGCGAGCAGCGCCATCACACATTTCCCAGATAGGCGGCGATGACGGTCGGATCGGCCTGCACTGTCGATGGTGTGCCCGTCGCAATGACCCTCCCCGCGCTCAGCACGCTGACATGATCGGAGATCGTCATCACCAGCCGCATATTATGTTCGACCAGAAGAACAGTACGGCCGAGATCCCTGATCTTGCGAATTATGGCGCCAAGCTGGTTCGATTCCGACGGGTTCATTCCCGCCGCCGGCTCATCGAGCAGCAGAAGTTTCGGATCGCTGGCGAGCGCGCGGGCGATCTCGACACGCCGCTGATCGACCAGCGTGAGTTGTTGCGGATGGGTATTGCCGGCTGATCTGAACTCGACAAGATCGAGCATTTCGGTCGCGATCGAACGCGCCAGCCGGTCGACTCTGTCATAGCTGAACGGACCGCCGAGAAAATCCAAAATCCCGGTGCGCGGCAGCTTCTGGTGGGCCCCGACCATCACATTCTCGATCACCGACAGAGCCGGAAACAGCCTGACCTGCTGAAAGTTGCGGGCGATGCCGAGCCTGACGATTTCATCCGGCCGCCGGCCGGTATAGTCGGCGCCATTGAAGCCGAGCGATCCGGCGCTTGGCGCTATGAGGCCGCTGATGACATTGAACAGCGTCGTCTTGCCGGCGCCGTTGGGCCCGATGAGCGAACTGATGCTGCCGGCCTGAATCGAGCACGACACATCATCCAGCGCGGTGAAGCCGCCGAACCGCTGGGTCACTGATCTGACGTCCAGAAGTGCTGCCGGCATCATGGATGCGCCGCCCTTCGATAAGAGATCAAACCGCCCGGCCTCCAGACGGCGCAGGCGATGAGCAGCACGGCGAAAAAGCTCATCCGCCAGTCCTGCAGGAAGCGCAGGAACTCCGGCAGCAAGGTCACCACAATCGCGCCGGCCACGGGGCCGAGCGGATTGACGCTGCCGCCGAGAATGACGAACAGGAACGCCTCTGCCGATTTCGAGAATGCGAATTGCGACGGATCGATGAAGAGCGCGAAATGGGCATAGAGCCCACCGGCAATACCGGCGATAAAGGCGCCGCCGCCGAAGGCCATCAATTTGGTGCGAAACAGATTGATGCCCATCGCTTCCGCGGCCGTTTCATCCTCATGAATGGCGACGAAGGCCCGGCCCAACGGGGTCGAGCGCAAGCGCCAGAGGAAGGCGAAGAAGAAAAGGCAGATCGCAACCACCCAGGACAAAGTCGTCAGCGGCTTGATGCCGGACAGGCCGGACGCACCGCCCAGCGGCTCGAAGTTGACGAAGAGCACCCGGACGATTTCGCCAAAACCCAGTGTGGCGATGATCAGGTAGATGCCTTTGATGCGCACGGCGGGTGCTGCAACAAGGACACCGACGGCGCCGGCCGCGGCCCCACCCAGAAACAATGCCAGCGCGAAAGGCACGTCAAATGACGTGTACCGGCTCGTCAGATAGGCGCTCGCATAGGCGCCGATCGCCATGAAGCCAGCCTGCCCCAGCGATATCAGGCCGGCGGACGTCGGCACGTAAACGCTGAAGGCCATCAGCACATTAATGCCCAAGAAGATCGCGATCGATTCCTGGTAGCTGCTCAGCATCGTCAGTGACCCGTCCGCAATCCGCCCGAGAACAGGCCTTGCGGACGCACCAGCAGCACCAGAATCAGCAGCGCGAAGGAAAACGCATCCCGGTAGGATGACGCCAGATAGCCCACCGTCAAAGTCTCGGCGATGCCCAGCACCAGCCCGCCGATCATCGCACCATAGACATTGCCCAGCCCACCAATCAGCATCACGACAAGGCCTTTGATCGTCATGCTGATGCCCATGAACGGCGAAATGGCGCTGAACGCAAAGCCGACGAGAACCCCGGCGATGCCGCCGAGCGCCGAGGCGACGGCGAACGTCAGCACCACGACGGCATTGGAATTGATCCCGAGCAATCCGGCGACATCGACGTTCTCGGCGACCGCGCGCATGGCAAGGCCATATTTCGTTTTCGAAATGAACAGATGCACCAGCAGCATCAGGCCGAACGATGTCCCCAGAATGAACAGTTGCGTGCTGGTGACGAATAGCGATCCGAGATGATAGACGGTCGCCTCGAACTGCGGTGGAAAACGTGTCTGGTCGGCGCCGAAGATATTGGTGGCTATCTCCTGCAGCAGCAGGCCGACGCCCAGGCTGCTGACGATCGGCGCCAGCATGCCGCCCGACCGCCGGCGCACCGGGCGAAAGGCGACGAATTCGATGACGACGCCGAGCACGGCGCAGCCGATAGCCGCACAGATGACCGCAAGTACAGGCCCCGCATTCAAAAACCAGACGGAGCACAGGGCGATGAAAGCGCCGACCATAAAGACTTCGCCATGGGCGAAATGCAGAAGCCGCAGAACCCCGAAGATGAGCGAGTAACCGATGGCGACCAGCGCATAGGTACTGCCGAGCATCACGCCATTGATAATCTGCTGCAGAAGGATCATGGCGAAGATGCGTCGCTTAGCGGTCGACGACGAACTTGCCGCTCTTCACGATGAGAAAATTCGGCTCATGCCGGGCGTCGCCGTTTTCGTCGATCGAGCTTGGACCCGCGATCGGCGCATCGACGTCCTTCAAGCCGGCCCAGCAATCGCGGATCTTGGTCTTGTCGGCAGCACTGTTGCCGCTGACGCCGGTCGTCATGATGCAATGACGCATCAGAAACAGCGCGTCGTACATGAGAGCCGATGAATTGCCCGGCAACTGCCCGACGCGCTCCTGATATTCTTTGACGAACGCGACGACGGAGGGGCGCGGACTGTCGCGATTGAAATCAGCTCCGGTCAGCACGCCTTCGGCCGCATCGCCACCGGCCGTCTCGATGAATTTGTGATCGAGCGACAGCTCGACACCAGCCAGGATCGGCTGCTGCATACCCTGCCGGCGCAATTCCCGCATCAGATGTCCGGCCTCGGTGAACAGCGCAGTGACGACAATACCATCGGCGCCAAGCGCCTTGGCGCGCGTAACCTGGGCCGAGAAATCGACATCGCCCGTTTGAAACGAGATTGAATCGAGGACTTCGATGTTGTTGGCCTTGAGAACAGCCGGCATGACGGCCTTGCCGTCCGAACTCGAGACCGCATCCTTGCCATCGTAGAAGATCACGACCTTGCGAATGGCGGGTTGACGCTTGAGCCAATGGGCGACGAGCGCGGCATCCGTCTTGTCGGTCGTCGATGCATTGCGAAAGGGCCAAGGCCTGTTGGCCGCGGCAATACCGGGCTTGGCGGAGGACGGCGTCACGATCGGCGTCGAGGCCCGGTTGGCCACCGGAAACGCCGCCTCGCTCTCGCCGCTGAAGTAAGGACCGAGGATGGCAAGAACATTGTCGGTATCGATCAGCTTGCGCGTCAGGCTGATGGCCTGAGCCGGCTCACCGCG
>JAQGJO010000305.1 GCA_028290595.1 Hyphomicrobiales bacterium
CGCCGGGGTGATCTTCACCTCGCCGGTGACATTTTCGGGATCGGCATATTCGTCGCCGACAATCGGAATGATGCGACCGACGAGCGGCAGCACCGCATTGCGGCCGATGAGATGTTTCAGCCGCTCGTTCTCCGGATGCACGGCCACCGCCGTGTCGCCCAGCATAGTCTCCGGCCGCGTCGTGGCGACCGTGATGAACGTGTCGGGATTTTCCGGATCGTAAATCTCGCTTTGCAGCGGATAGTTGAAATACCAGAGATGGCCCTTCACCTCGATCTGCTGCACTTCGATATCGGAGATCGCAGTCAGCAATTGTGGGTCCCAGTTGACCAGCCGCTTGTCCTTGTAGATCAGCCCCTGGCGGTGCAGTTCGACGAAGACTTTCAGCACCGCCTTGGACAGGCCCTCGTCCATGGTGAAGCGCTCGCGGCTCCAGTCGCAGGAGGCGCCGATGCGCTTCAACTGGTTGACGATCGTGCCGCCGGATTCGGCTTTCCATTCCCAGACGCGCTCGAGAAACGCCTCGCGCCCCATTGTGCGGCGGCTGGGCTGCTGGCGCTCGGCCAACTGGCGTTCGACTACCATCTGCGTGGCGATGCCGGCATGGTCGGTGCCTGGCTGCCACAGCACGTCCTTGCCGCGCATCCGCTCGAACCGCGCCAGAATGTCCTGCAGCGTATTGTTGAACGCATGGCCCATGTGCAGCGAGCCGGTGACGTTGGGCGGCGGAATGACGATGGAGAAGGCAGGCGCATCGGCGCGTTCCGGGCGGCCGGCCTTGAAGGCCTGGGCGTCGTCCCAGAGTTTCGCAATACGGCTTTCGACTGCGGCGGGGTCGAAGGTCTTTTCCATCATTGGAAGATCTTTTCCATCATCTTTAAGAGCATTTCGGGCGCAACAGATGCCAATCCGCGTGAAGAAACCCACCTATCCGATTCAAATGAATCGAAAAACGTGTCTCACGCGCGCAAAAGCCGTATTGCACGGACGCGCCGCCAGAAAACCGGCGCACGCCAGAATGTCAACAGAAAGAGCCGGTTCGAAGGCGCCGGAAGGGCTTATGCCCTTCGTCCAAAGCGTCGTGCGAAAAAGTGGATACCGGTTTTTCGCAAAAACGATGCGATTTTAAAAGAATCTAGAGCTCCGGGCGCTTCCGAAGGAACGTCCGGTCTCTAGCGCCCGCCGCGGGCGACGCGCTCGATTTCGGCGCGCACCAGCCGCTCGACCATGGTCGGCAGATTGTCGTCGAGCCATTGCTTCAGCATCGGCCGCAGCATATCGCGGGCCATGTCCTCGACCACGCCCTTGTCCTTGAACAGCATGGTCTGCGCCAGCGACTGGAAGGACGAGGCAATGCTGGCGTTGGCCGAGGCCGACAGCAGCGCCGACGGCTCCTCGGCGGCTTTGCGGGGTGCGACCGGCCGCGTCTCGACGGCGCGGCTTTCCACGGCGCGAGCTTCTACTGCGCGGGTTTCAACAGCGCGTGTCTCAAACGATTGCCTGGCGCGCGGCGGCTCCGCGATCGTCTCGCGCGGCGGGGGGAATTTCGGCGCCACGAAGGCGCTTTCGACCAGCGACGGACGCAGGGCCGATTCGGGCTTCTCTTCCATCCAGGCCGGCGCAGCTTGCGGCGCAGGCTCGGCAGCCACGGGGCCCCGCGCACGCACCGGCGCGGCCTCGAGGACTGGCTCGACCATCGGTTCGGCCTTCGGCGGGTTAGCCTCAACCAGGGTCGGCCGCACCGGACGCGGCGTCAAAGGCAGAACCTGGTCGTCGGCGATGATCCGGCGGATCGACGCCAGGATTTCCTCCATCGAAGGATCGCTGGACTTGGACACCGAGGATGTGGAGGCGCCCTGCGGGGCGGGAATCGCATTCATGGCCTATGCCGCTTTCATTGCTGTCGACTGCTTGGCAAAGATTACTACATGGTCTGCACGCCGAAGCGCAGTTCAAACCAGAGCGCGCCCAGCGCGACTCACAGATGATTCGCTTCTGCGACAGATTGAGCCGCGGAATGACTCTCGGCAAGTGGGCACGATGCGAGACCCGAAGTCTTGGTTGAAGTCTTAGCTTGAAATCTTGGCTCGAAGTCTCGGCTGACGTCTTGGCCACAGACTCTCAGAAGCCCTCAGGACGAGGGCTTCTGACTGGTCCTAGCGTCCGTCCGGTGTCCGGAGCCCGATCCACTTATCCTTCACCTGGTCGTAGTGAATGGTGGGATCGTAGCGCTCGACCCTCAGGCCCAGGGTCGAGGCCGACAGCCGCCCGATGGCCGATATCAGGGCGTAGGAATTGACAACGCGATCGCGCTGGGCGGAGACGAGGTCGACGCGCGTCTGCAACAGCAACTGCTGCTGGTTGAGCACTTCGACAGTGGTGCGCTGACCGACCTTGGCCTCTTCACGCACGCCATTGAGGGCGATTTCGGCAGCACGAACCGCAACCTGTTGAGCGTCGATGACGCGCCGCGAGTTTTCCCAAAGTCCCCAGGCCGAGACGACGTTGGCGCGGATCTGGTCGCGCGCCAAATCGGCCTGCAGGCGCGCCTGGCCGAGCAATTCCTTCGACTGGCGAATGGTCGCATAATTGGCGCCGCCGTCGTAGATCGGCACATTGAGCGAACCGATGATCGAAGCGGTGATGGCGCGGGTGCCAGGCGCGTTTGCCTGGTCGTAGTTGCGCACCACCGAACCGGTAACGCCGAGCGTCGGATACAGCGTGCCTTCGTTCAGCTTCACTGCCAGCGATGCGATATCGACATTGTGCAGCGCCGCCTGGATGGCGGGATGCTCGGTCTGCGATTGCATCAGCGCGTCGTTCAGATTGCGCGGCGACAGTTTCTCGAGCGGCCGCGCCGGATCAAGACTCTTGGCCTCGACACCAATGAACTGGCGGTAAGCGGCAAGACTCGTCTGCAGTGCCGATTGTGCGACAAAAGCATCAGACTGGCCCTTGGCCAGCGCCGATTCCGCCTGCGCCACGTCGGTGCGCGTCACTTCGCCAACCTTGAAACGGTCCTGGGTCAGCCGCAACTGCTCTTTCAGCACGTCGACATTGTTGTTGCGCAGATTAAGGATCGCGGTATCGCGCAGCACGTTCATATAGGCTGCCGCGGCATTGGCGAGCAGCGTCTGCTCGTTCAGTCGTAATTGCTCGCGCGCTTGCAAGACCTGCGAATCCGCCTGGCGCACGCCATTGATGGTCCGATTGCCGTTCCAGAGGTTCTGGGTGACGTTGACGCCGAAACTGCCCGGAATGGTGCTGGCGTAGGTGTTGGGGCTGCGGAGCAGGAGCGTGCCGGCGGAATTCAGTTGCGCAGCGCGTTCCGTACTGCGCAAACGGTTCTCTTGATAACCGATGCTGCCTGAAGCGGTAACTTGCGGCCTGTAACCCGATGTGGCCTTGGGAATGTTCTCGTCGACTGACCGAGCGAAAGCCCGCTGGGCATTGAGATCGGGGCTGCTGCCATAGGCGCGCGCCAGCGCGCTGGAGATGCTTTCTGCTTGAGCGCCGCCAGCGGCGGCGAGAATCATGAATGCAACCAAACCGGCATGGTGTGCCAGTCGATCTGCGGGGCACCGGCGCAACTTTGTTGCGCGTCTGAAAGATTGAACCGACCCGACCAAACGATTGACCTCATTCAACACCGACAGGCCAGAGCGACCTGCGCGACGGACTTGTTAACTTTTCCTACAGATTCAATACCAGATTGGCGCGCCGGCAGGACAAGTTTTGAACGGCTGCCGCGCCCATGTTCCTGTTTTTTTTAGGGTGACGCAAAAATACGACACTCCATCGTCGACTAGAAACTGAATTCGGCCTTCTTTTCAAACCCTTCGAGCAAATCACCCGCAGCATCGAACAGCATCCGGCTGCCGATACGACCGGAGTTCTTCTCGAAAAGCGTAGCTTTGCCGCGACGTCCCGCCGCAGCGGCCGGATGCACGACTGCGGTCAGGCAGCCCCCCTCTTTCAGTTGTGCAATCAGCGAATCAGGTTGCACCTCAATTGCACCGTCGATGACGATAACATCAAACGGCGCCTGCTGCTGCAGACCGGCCGCGAGGGGTCCCGTCGCGACCTCGATATTAGTGGCGCCGATATGCGCGAAATTCGCTGTGGCCAAGCTACTCATTTCAGCGTCGCTTTCGAGCGCGAACACTTGTGCTGCAAGGCGGCCGATCAGAGCCGCTGTATAGCCGGTCCCCGCCCCGACCACGAGCACGCGGTCAGTCGGGGTGATGTTCGCGGCCTGAATAAGCCGCGCGACGACCATTGGCGCCAGCATCGAGCGCTTACGCCCGCTGGCTGCGCCGATCTGCAGAATCCGGTCGCTGTAGACCACCGCTTCCGGCAGGCCGGGCAGAAAAATCTCACGGGGGATATCGAGAGCTGCGTCCAAAACAGCGCGGTCGGTAATCTCGAACGTCCGCAACTGACAATCGACCATGGTTTGCCGCAAAGCGGCAGTCGACAAGGCGGCAGAGGCCAGAACAGCCGGCGTCTGGGCGGCGGCGGTTTGAACAGCCGTAGTTGGAACAGGCATCTGATTATCCTGCATTTTATTGTGCAAACGGAAGGATTTCGGCATGCAGCCGCACGCACAGGCTGACTCGCTTGCGCATGCGGCTGTTTATAGAACTTCCAACCCATCCCTGTCCATGCAGGCGGATCGGGGAAAAAGCTGCCTTCAGGGCCGCCTCAGCCCTTCAGGCGCGTATTGCACTGCGACCAGTAGCCGCCGCCCTTCTGGATCCATTTCAGGCCGCCGTTGCCGTTGGTTTCCTTGTTGGCATTGTACTGTTCGAGGCAGGTCTGCTGGCGCTGCTTGCCGGCCGAGAGCGTCGAAAATTTCGGC
>JAQGJO010000359.1 GCA_028290595.1 Hyphomicrobiales bacterium
ATGAAATGCGGCGTGCCGCCGGCGCCCGTCGTCGCATAATTGGCCTTGCCCGGATTGGCGCGGCACCATTCGATGAAGGCCGGCAGCGTCTTGATGCTGTCGGGCACGGCGGTGCCGATGTTGAAGGTCAGCACCGATTTGGTGAACGGGGCGACGGGCGTGAGATCGCGCAAAGGATCATAGGGCAGGCTTTTGAAGATGTGCGGATAGAGCGTCACCGGAAAGTCCGGCGTGAACAGAACCACGCTACCATCGGCATCGGCATTCTTCACATATTCGACCGCCAGCCGCGCCGCAGCCCCCACCTTGTTCTCGACGATCACCTGCGCCGCATAAGGCCCGCGCAGACGTTCGGCGAACAGCCGCGCGCCGACGTCAGTGCCGCCGCCGGCGGCGAAGCCGACGATGACATGGGTCTGCTTGCTGACGGCCTGCGCCATCGCGCGTGTGAGAAAGCCCGTATTGGCGGTGACGGCACTGGCCATTGAAGCGGCCACGGCTTGGCGGCGTGTCAGCATGATGTTCCCTCCCGGCGAATGCGCATTTTCAAGCGAAGTGGACACCGGTTCGCGTGAAGAAAATGCGCTCATTAAATAAACTAGACGCGTCTTTCCGATCCAAAGGATCGGAAAACGCTATTGTGTGGGCACTGTTGTCGGTTGGGAAGGAAAGGTCAAGATTCAGAAGGTGACGAACGCCGCGCCTTCCATCGCATATTGCGCATAACGGAAGTCGCGGATGGTCAGCAGGCCGTCTTCGCTCCAGTTCAGCAAAATGAAATAGGCCGGTGGGGCCGACGGATTATTCGGATCGCTGACCAGCGCCGCCGCCCGCCCTTCGACCAGGCCCGGTGTCAGGTGCCAGTCGTCGACCTTGGCGTAATTGGTGAAATAATTTGACACGCCGGGCTTGCCGTCGATGCGGCGGTAGGCGACGAGATCGAGGCGCACGTCCTCGGCCAGCATGGTGCGCAGAGTGTCCACATCGCGGGCATTGAAGCGCTCGATATAGCTGGCGAGCCGGTTGCGCTCGGCATCCGCCAAAACGGGAAGCGGCGCATCGTCGGGCTCATCCGCCAAAGTGCGCAGACGTTCACGGCCGCGATGCAGCGCCGCCTTGATGGCGGGGATGCTGGTGTTCATGACGCCGTGCATATCCTCCAGCGAATAGCCGAGCACATCCATCAGAATGACGCTGGAGCGCTGCGCCGGCGGCAGCCGCATGAAAGTGCGCAGGCTGGCGGCGACCACGGCGCGATTGTCGGCCACGTTCGAAGGATCGGCGATCATCTGCATATCCTCGTCGGAGTGAGCCTGAGCGAGCCTGGCGCGGCGGCGCAGAAAATCCAGGGTCGTGTTGTGAGCGATGCGGAACAGCCAGCCCTCCAGGTTGGCGATTGTCCCCGCGTCTGCGAATGCCTCCAGGGCCTTGATGAGCGTGTCCTGCACGAGATCTTCACCGTCGATCACCGAGCCGGTCATGCGCGCGCAATAGCGATGCAGCTTCGGCCGGATGCTGGTGAGCATCCGGTCGAAGGCTTCGCGGCTTGTGTTGTCGGCCACGGCAGAAGTGTTCATCGCTACTCCAGCATGCGGTAACTGCCGACGATCGTGGCTTGCGCGGGCTGCGGCGGCTCGCTGCAGCGCTCGCGGATGCCGGTCTGGAAAGTCTGAAACGTATCGAGCTGTTGCAGTACGCTGGCCTCGCCGTCGGTTTCGACGAAGTGCACAAAGCTGCCGTCGTCGAGCATCAGCGCCATATAGCGCACGCCCTCTGGCGATTTTGTGTTCAGCTCCTGGAACACGGCTTCGATCAGGCTCCGGTTCTGGCCGGTCGCTTCCGGCTTGGTCTTGTAACGTATCAGGGTTCGCTTCATCTGCCTCGTCCTTTCAGGGGTCTCTACTGAGCAAGACGATGCGGAACGGCAAAAGGATTCGGTCCGAAAAATCTTTTTTGCCTGAATCTTTTCAGGCGATCCGCGAATCTTTTCAGGCGATCCATTCGTCTTGAAGGCATCGGATCGGCGGCAATCGCTTGCTGGCTGGTCGCTTGCGCGAACGGAAATCGGACATGAAACAAGCAGATATCGAACAATCGCAAGGAAATAGGCAATTGAATGCAAACAGGGGCAAGACCTGGGTGCTGGCGCTGACCGCGGCGTCGGCTTTCATGGCGGCGCTGGATTCGCAGGTGGTCACCGCGTCGCTGGGGACGATCCGCCAGGATCTCGGCATCCCGGTCGAGACGCTGCAATGGACCGTGAATGCTTACAATCTTAGTTTTGCGGTGCTGCTGCTGACCGGCGCTGCGCTCGGCGACCGCTTTGGCCGCCGCCGCATGTTCGTCTCCGGCATCGCCATTTTCGCAATCGCCTCGGCCTTCTGCGCGCTGGCGCCCAATGCCGGCTGGCTCATCGCGGGCAGGGCGCTGCAAGGTGTCGGCTCGGCCTTGCTGATGCCGCTGGCCATGGCGCTGTTGAGCGCCGCATTCCCGCGTGAGGAACGCGCCAAGGCTTTGGGCATTTTCAGCGGCCTCACCGGTCTGGCGGTGGTCGCCGGTCCCCCCATCGGCGGGGCGATCACGGCCGGTCTGTCGTGGCACTGGATATTCTGGATCAACGTGCCGATCGGCTTTGCCATCATCATGCTGGTGCGCAATCGCGTCGCGGAAAGTTTCGGGCCGGGGACGCGTCTCGACATCGCAGGCCTCATCCTCGCCAGCGCCGCGGCCTTCGGCCTGGTCTGGGGCCTGATGCTCGGCAAGAGCCTCGGCTGGAGCAGTCCAACCGTCGTGACGTCGCTGATCGCCGGGTTCGTGCTGGCCATAGGGTTCGTGTTGTTCGAGCAGCGTACATCCGAGCCGATGCTGCCGATGCGCCTGTTTCACGAGCGGGCGTTCTCGGCGGGCGTCTCGTCAAGCCTGCTGTTTACGGCCGCGATGTATGGCGTCCTGTTCTTCATCGCACAGTTTTTCCAGACCGCGCAGGGCTTCGGCCCCCTGGGCGCCGGCCTGCGCATGATGCCATGGACGGCGACGCTGTTCTTCTTCGCGCCGATCGGCGGACGTTTGGTCAGCCTTGTCGGCGAACGGTCGCTCGTCGTCGGCGGGTTGTTGCTGCAGGCTTTGGGCATGGCCTGGGTCGCGCTGGTTGCTTCGCCCGACGTCGCCTATAGCGCGCTGGTCGCGCCGATGATCATCGCAGGAGCGGGCGTCTCGATCGCCATGCCTGCGTCACAGAACGTGGTGATCAATTCCGTCGCACCCGCTGAAGTCGGCAAGGCATCCGGCGCCTACAACATGTTCCGCTTCCTCGGCGGCGCTTTCGGCATCGCCATCCTGGTCACGGTGTTCGATCACAACGGCGGCTTTGCCTCGCCGCAGGAGTTCAGCACCGGCTTTTCCGCCGCCGTTGCCGGCGCGGCAGTCTTGTCGGCGGTTGGCGCGATCGTCGCATTGGCTTTGCCTGCGCGGCGTAGGGCGCCGTTGAACGTAGTCGAAGCGAAGGCGTGAATGTTACTTCAATCTTGGTGTGTCATCCCCGACGTCTGCGCAGCCTGCCTGCGCGAAGCCAAGCGGGGCTTGCCTCCGCTTCGGCGAAGGCAGGCAGGCGAGCAGGGATCCAGACCTAAAGGTTGCAGAGAACCGCAGCGCCTGGTTTCCCGCTCGCACCTGCGGTGCGTCGGGAATGACAACTTGCTAAGACGCTACGATCAAGCGATCTCGCCGCGCGCGCTTTCAGCCGCCCGGCGGATCGCTTCGATGTTGCCGGCGAACGCATTGTGTCCGCCCTTGAACACGGCGGAGCCGGCGACGAGATAATTGCCGCCTGCGGCGACGCAGGCGGCGGCATTCTCTGCCGTCACGCCGCCGTCGATCTCGATGTCGATTTCGCGGCCGGCGCACATCGCCGAAATGCGGCGGACTTTTTCGAGCACAGGATACAGGAATTTCTGGCCGCCGAAGCCCGGGTTCACCGTCATCACCAGCACAAGGTCGATATCGTCGAGCACTGTCTCGATGACGTTCTCAGGTGTGCCGGGATTGATGGCGACACCGGCGCGCTTGCCGAGATTGCGGATCGCCTGCAGGCTGCGATGCAGATGCGGCCCGGCCTCGGCATGCACGGTGATGATGTCGGCGCCCGCCGCAGCGAAGGCGTCGAGATAGGGATCGACCGGCGAAATCATCAGATGTACGTCGAACGGCTTCGGCGTGATCTTGCGGATCGATTTCATCACGTCCGGGCCGAACGAAATATTGGGCACGAAATGCCCATCCATAATATCGACATGGACGAGATCGCCGCCGGCTTCCATCACCGCGCGTACATCCTCGCCGAGATGGGAGAAATCGGCCGCTAGAATGGAAGGCAGGATTTTGAGCGGGCGCATGGCAATCGTTCCGGTGGCAAGTGTCTATTTCAGGCGGACAATAGGGCTGCGCGGTGCCATGACAAGTCCCGTAGGTCCGTTTTGCCCCGCCTCAACGGCCTTTTCCGCTGGATTCAGGCACTCACGAGCCCAGCCCGTTCCTTTTCGATCAATTCGTCCATGATCCGGCGGAACCGCACCGGTCCCGCATCGACCTCCAGGAATACCGGTTTGCGCTTGTCGACGGCGGCATCGTCCATATTGCGCTGCTGGCCTTCGATC
>JAQGJO010000360.1 GCA_028290595.1 Hyphomicrobiales bacterium
CCTTCTTTGGCGAGAGCATGTTTCATCGCGAAACCGACGCCTCGAAAGTGGCGCTCGTGCATCTCGTCGCCCGGCTGCGCCAGGGCGGATTTCGCCTGCTCGACACGCAATTCGTGACCCCGCACCTGGTCACCCTCGGCGCCATTGAAATTCCCCGCGCCGATTATCACGCCCAGCTCGACCAGGCGCTTGGAGAGATGGGTGATTTCTACGTCTGGCCGAAGGGACAGGCGATCGGCGGGCAGGACGCATTGGAGGCGCTGCGCGGCTGATGTGCGGCCCACCAATAACCCAAGCATACAAGCACTTATTCGGATTTATTGATTCTTTTCAGGAGGACGAACTCTTCCTCAAATAACTGGAAATTCGAGCTCGCCGCAACGAACATTATCGTAACGAACATGTTCGTGATACGCTTGGCTATGACCTCCATCGACGACACCAACCCGCCCCGCAGCCGGCGCGAACGCCCGGCAAAACCGGCTCTCACCAGACAGGGCATCATCGACGCCGCACTCGTGATCCTGCGCGACGAGGGCCTGGCCAGGGTGACCATGCGCCGGATCGCCGGCGCGCTCGATACGGGTCCGGCGTCTCTCTATGTCTATGTCCGCAACACCGAGGACCTGCATGCGCAGATTCTCGACGCCCTGCTCGCCCCGATCGGTGCACCGGCTCAAACCGGCGCTGAAACCAATTCTTGGCGGGACCGGCTGAAGGCGCTGCTGACACGCTATCGAAATGTCCTTTTCGCCCATCCAGAGATCGCGCGGATGGCGCTCTCCACCCAGCCCAGCGGCCCGAATTACATGGCCCTGGTCGATGCGGTTCTCGCCCTCCTCGCCGAGGGCGGCGCGTCAGACCAGGCGGCGGCCTGGGGCGTCGATCTTCTGCTGCTCTATCCCACAGCCATTGCCGTCGAACATAGCGGCCCGAAATCGCCAGCACGGAAGGAGGAATTCTCTGCTCTGGCCGCCAAGGTCTCTGCCATCGATGCAGCACGCTATCCCCACATCGCCCGGCTCGGCGGCGAGCTCATGTCCGGCGACGGCGCGTCCCGCTCCGACTGGGCCTTCGACGCCCTCCTCAACGGCATCCTCGCCGCCACGTCACGCGCAACGACCAGATAGGAACGCTCATGTCTGCTCCCTCCATCGCCATTGCCGGCGCGGGCCTCGGCGGCCTCGTCCTCGCGCGCATTCTGCAGATGCACGGCATCTCCTGCACGCTCTACGAAAGCGACGCCTCAGCCGATGCGCGCCAGCAGGGTGGATCCCTCGACATGCACGAAGAGTCCGGTCAACACGCCCTACGCACGGCCGGACTCTACGATGAGTTCCAGCGCCTCATCCGCCCGCACGGCGAGAGCATGCGGCTTCTCGACAAAGCCGGCACCGTCTTCATCGATCATGCCGGCGAAGGCGGCCGTCCCGAGGTCGACAGGACAAAGCTGCGCAACCTGTTCATCGCCTCGCTCGAGCCGGGACGCATCGTATGGGGCCATAAGGTCGTCGCTGTCAGCTCAGCCGATAGCGGCCGGCATGAACTGACCTTCGCCAATGGCCACGGCATCGCCACCGATCTGCTGATAGGCGCCGATGGCACATGGTCGAAAGTGCGGCCCCTGCTCTCCTCCGCCAAGCCGGCGTATTGCGGCATCACCTATCTCGATCTGCAGATAGCCACAGAACGCCATCCAGCTTCCGACAAACTCATCGGCCCTGGCGTCTTCTTCGCACTCTCCGACAACAAGGCGCTGTTGGCCCACGGCGGCAAACACATTCATCTCGGCGCCGCATTTCGTGCCCCGCAGGACTGGACGCTCAGCAGCGGCGTCGACTGGTCGAATGCCGCCGCGGCCCGCAACGCCGTGCTGAAAGAGTTCGCCGGCTGGAGCAGCGAATTGACCGATCTCATCCGCAATTGCGACGACGCGATCACGCCCCGCCAAATCTACGCCCTGCCGATCGGCCATTCCTGGACACGCAGACCCGGCGTGACTTTGCTGGGCGACGCCGCTCACGTCATGTCGCCGTTCGCGGGCGAAGGCGCCAATCTCGCCATGCTCGACGCGACCGAACTGGCGCTGGCGCTTGTTGCGCACGGCGACAACATCGAAACCGCCTTGGCGCGGTACGAAGCCGCCATGTTCCCGCGCGCAGCGGCTGCGGCTGAGGGCTCCGCACAGGGTCTGGACATGTGTTTTGCGGCGGACGCACCGCGCGCGATGGTGGATTTCTTCGCCGGCATGGCAGCGCATGTGCATCCCCACACATCGTCCTCCAAAAGCTTGGCCTAGGGTGACCATCCGGCCGGCGACATGGTGGATTTCAATGCGTACCGTTTTGATCGTAACTTCGTTGCTGTTTCTTGGCTCAAGCGCCATGGCTGGCAACCAAACTGACAACAACGTCTGGGTCGCCGCGACAAAGCATACGCAGGGTCGAAGCGCGCTGCACGACGCTCAATATTGCACCCACCTCACCGGCCCCGATCTCAGTGGCGAACCGACCCCTCGCGCCAAAATCCGTTGCATGGCAAGCCGGGGATGGCGGCTTGCGCGCATTGAGCGCAACTGGTCTCCCGGTCACTATCTCGCGCCCGATGACTTCGGACCGCCGGCCTGGACACGCGAATAGGCCACCCACGAAAATTTGATGGTCTGCCGGATGCGCCGAATTGCCTTGTCGCGCGTTGTCCCGAGAGTTTGCTGTCCAGGGCCGTCTGAATGCTACCTTATGATCTTGCCGTCCGTGCTTCCGGCACGGACGCCTCGCCAGCCGGACATGGCACGCCCGCGATTTCAGATTATGCCCTGATCGGCGATTGCCGTGTCGCCGCGCTCGTCTCCAATGCAGGTTCTATCGACTGGCTGTGCTTCCCGCACTTTTCGGGGCCGTCGGTCTTCGCCAAACTGCTCGATCCAAACGGCGGCTGCTTTTCGATCTGCCCCTCGGTGCCGTTCACCGCAAAGCGCCGTTACATTGACGACACCGCAGTGCTCGAAACCATTTTTGAAACAGAGGATGGATCGGCCCGTGTGCTCGATTGTCTTCCGTTACTGGATGGCATCGCCTCCATCCGGCCTATGCGCGAAGTTCTGCGTATTGTCGAGGGCATCAAGGGAACGGTGCCGTTTGCAGCTCTGGTTGATCCGCGTCCGGACTATGCGAGAACGACAGCGCGCCCCAGGCAACGCGGGCGCCTTGGATGGGCCTATCTCTGGAACAACGAAATCCTGAATGTACACAGCGATCTGGATTTTTCACCGCGTTCAACGGCCGTCGAAGCTGCGTTTACGATCACCGAAACGAAACGGCACTACGTCAGCCTATCCTACAGTCAGGGTGAAATGGCGGTCATACCACCTTTGGGCGCAGAGGCTGACAACCGCCTGGAACAAACGCTGACCTGGTGGCGCAACTGGTGCGCGCAGGTTGTCTACAAAGGTCCCTACCGGCCAGATGTTGTTCGCAGCGCCGTGACGTTGAAACTGATGACCTTCATTCTATCCGGCGCGATCATAGCGTCTCCGACAACGTCGTTGCCGGAAGAGCTGGGCGGCAGCCGCAACTGGGACTATCGCTATTGCTGGCTTCGCGATGCCGGCATGACCATGGAGGCGCTGATCGGGCTCGGCGTCATCGACGACGCCAGAGCATTCCTGACCTGGCTTCTTCATGCGACGCGGCAGACACAGCCGCGGTTGCAGATCATGTACGATATCTATGGCCGCGAAAATCTCGAGGAGCACGAACTGACCCACCTCGCCGGCTATCGCAATTCTCGGCCTGTGCGCATCGGCAATGGCGCGCATGGTCAGCAACAGCTCGACGTCTATGGCGAGGTCGTTCACGCAGCATGGGTGTTCAGTGTCGCGGGCGGACGTCTGGATGCGGCGGACGCGCGCATGTTGAAGGGCGTCGGCGATGTCGTCTGCAAGATATGGCGCGAGCCTGACAGCGGCATCTGGGAGAAGCGCGGCCAAAGGCACCACTACACCTTTTCCAAGGTGATGTGCTGGGTCGCTCTCGATCGCCTGATCAAGATGCACGAGGACCATGCAATCGTACTGGATGACGTTGCGTCAATACAGCGCGAGCGGGACGCAATTTATCAGGTCGTGGAAGACCTCGGCTTCAATGCGTCGCTGAATGCCTATTCGAAATTCTTCGGCAGCGATCGTCTCGATGCAAGCCTGTTGCTGATGCCCATCATGGGCTATCGCAAAGCCTCGGACGAGCGTGTCGCGTCGACGTTCTCCCTCGTCTGCGACCGGCTTGCAAAGAATGGCCTGTTGAGCCGCTATGAACCCGAGGCGAATGATCTTCGCAAGACTGAAGGGACGTTCGGAATATGCAGCTTTTGGGCGATACAGCAGCTTGCGATGCGAGGTGAATTTGCCCAAGCGGAGAAGCGCTTCGTGCACATGCTGTCGTTTGGCAATGATGTCGGGCTCTTTGCGGAAGAGATCGATGCTGCATCGGGCGAGGCGCTCGGCAACTTTCCGCAAGCGTTTACGCACGTGGGCCTGATCAACTCAGCGCTCGCGCTCGAACAGGCGCGCCCCGTGGCACCCGACAAGGCGAAATCATGACCATGTTCATGTCCCAATCCCTGATCCTGTGGGGGCTCATCGCGACGGTCTGCATGACGACGGTCCTTGAAGCCAGCCAGGGTTTCGGCTTCTCCCGCATGAGCCTGCCCTTTATCCTGGGCTCTGCATTCAGCGGCCGCCGCGGCAACGCAACCGTTGTCGGCTTCGCCCTCTACATGCTTGGCGGATGGCTGTTCGCTTTCCTGTACTTCCTGTTTTTCGCCAGCCTCGGCATTTACACGTGGTGGCTTGGCGCCATCCTGGGCCTCGTCCACGGCGCGTTTCTGCTGGTCTGCGCTATTCCGCTGCTCCCCTATGTTCATCCGCGGATGGCGTCCGAACATCACGGCGTCACCGCTCGGCGCCAATTGGAGCCGCCGGGTTTTCTGGCGATGAACTACGGCGCGCAAACGCCGGTCATCACCTTGATCGCACAGATGGTCTACGGCGCCGTGCTCGGCGCCTGTGTGCAAATCCAGCAGGCGATGATGAGTTGAAGACTAGCCTGGCGGCGCAGGATTACCGCCGGTTGTCGAACGGGATATCGCCCGGCGGAATCAGGCCGGGAGGACCGAGGCGGGCCGGCTGCCGCGGTTGTGGCACCGGTTGCGGGAGCGGCTGCGGCAGCGAATTCGCATCCTGCGGCGGCAGGCTGGGGCGGATCTGGCGCGGCGCCGGCGCATTCGGGTCGACGCGCGGCACGCGTGGCCGCGGCACCGTGCCCGGCTTCGGCGGCGGCGGCGGCGAATTTGGCTCTTCGAGCTTCGCAGGTGTCGGATCGGGAATGACTTCCTTGCCGCCTTTGCAATCGGTCAGCCAGGCGTCATAGACCGGATGCTCGATACCGTGCAGGCCGGGGCTTGCGGCAAACATCCAGCCCGCGAACAACCGCTTCACTTCGTTGTTGCTGGTCAGTTCGTCGGCCTCGACAAAGCCCGTCGTCAGCGGCGCTTCGGTCGGCGGACGCGTGTAGCAGGCGCGCGGCGTGATCTGCAGGGAGCCGAACTGCACCGTCTCGTCGATCGCGACATCGAAACTGATGATGCGGCCGGTGATTTTGTCGAGCCCGGCGAAGACCGCGGTCGGGTGTTTGATACGGTCGGCGAAAGCTGCCGGCGTGACGCCAATGTAGAAGGCTGCCGCCGTCGCAGCGACGATCATATGCCGCAAAATCATCCCGCGATTCGCCATTCCAAATTCCATCGCCGCGATGGATCCCGCCTCAGGTCGCAAGTCCACTATGGATTCGGTTATAGCGACCCGGCGTCTTTACCATGTCCTTATCGGACAGCCAAAGCGACGCTCTGAAAATCCTGCTGATAACCTTCTTGATAATCTTGGTGCTTTTGGCGGGGAATTGCAGCAAGCGTAAGGCAGATCAGGCGCCCGGCGACCATGGCTTGTAATCGCCGGTCGCTGCCGGCCGTACGCCCGAGTTGAGCGTCGAGCCCGGCGGACGATAGGCCGCCGGCGTCCCCGTCATGTTGGGCAGATGCGGCAATTGCCAGTCGCGGGGCTTGTAGTTTTCCCGCGTCGGCGGCTCTTTCGCCGTGTGGTGCAGCCAGCCGTACCAGCCCGGCGGCACATTCGAGGCTTCGCTTTCGCCAGGATAGATGACCCAACGGCGCTCGAAGCCAAGTGCCGGATCGAGGCGGCCGCCGCGCGTCCGGTAATAGACATTGCCGAACTCATCCTGGCCGACGAGTTCGCCGTTCCGCCAGGTATTGAAGCGCGTATTCAACGTCTGGCCATTCCACCAGGTGAAGACTTGCAGAAGCCATTTCATCGGCTGCGATCCATCCATTCAAATTCGGGCGGACTATGGCGAGCGCACTCGCGTCTGTCCAGCACGGCCCGCCCTTATGGATCAGATTTCGCGCCCGAACAGGGCCCGGTCGAGAGACCAGCGGCCGCCGCCGCGAATGGCCAGGATCGCCGCGATGCCGGCCAGGGCGACGACATATTCGGCGCCACCGGTGGAAGCGCTCCACCCTTTCGGCAGATGCACCATCGCCGCGGCGACGACCATGTTGATGAACAGCATGAAGGCCAACGGCCTTGTCAGCAGCCCCAGGACGATGGCGATGGCGCCGAAAAACTCCAGCGAGCCGATGAAATAGGTCATGAAAACCGGCGAACCGAAGCCAAGCCTGCCGAAAAACGCGATGAATTTGTCGGTTTCGACAAAAAGCTTGGCGTAACCGTGGGGAATGAACAGGCCGCCGACCAGAACCCGCAGCAGGACATCGGCGACATCGCCCAGGGGAGCATAAAGACGGCCGAGGGCGGGAATGAACAGTTTCGGATTCGTCTCGACGACTTGCGACATTTATGGACTCCAAAAGAGGGCGATGGATTCGCCCATCCCGAGCCTAGGGCAGCAATTCGAGCCGTAATTTGACGTCACGCCTGTCCCAGCGCGATGGTGATGAGGTGTCGCGAATTCGTGAACCCACCGGCTGTGGACGGCGCTTCCCAATGCAATTTCCACAGAGCAGCAATCTCGCCATTGGGGACAAAAATATTTTTGCCCGCTGTCCCCAAGCCTCCAAGCAGGTCGCAGCCCGCTCATCCGGCCCCCTCGCCATCGATTCTCCGACAACTGCCTGAATCTAAGGGCCGAATATTTGAGCCACCGGATCCAGGGAGGCTAAGCGATCAGCAGGCCGGGAAGGACGGATCGCCTCAAAACCAGGTGATCGCCAATATGGTTAACCGTTGCTAACAGGTGCGGCGGACTGATTCCGTCTCACCGTACCGAAATCGGCCTTGCCGAAAACAGCGACTCGTCAGACACTTGCATTCTGCCCGGCGACGAATCCCCACTGTCCACAGGCTCCCCACTACATTTTGCGCCTCTACGTCAAGTTAACTACTACTTCTTGACGCTTGCCTCCAAAAGGCGCATTTTTATGACAGATGGACGGCGAAGAAAAACGGACGCTTAAAGCGCCGGAAACCGCCTCCATCACGCGTATCGGGACCGGAAAACGGCCCAACAGTTTCGGGGACTAATTCAGACAGAGAGCGGGGCCTATTTGGCCTCACGCAAGCGTTGTCGCTTGTGTCATCGGGGGAATGAAATGCGGATCGAACGTCGTTACACCAAAGCCAACCAGTCGCCTTACGCAGAAATCCAGTTCCGCAAGGCGAAATCCGAGATCCGCAACCCGGACGGATCCGTAGTCTTCCTGCTCGACGGCATTGACGTGCCCGCCGGCTGGAGCCAAGTCGCCTGTGATGTCATCGCCCAGAAATACTTCCGCAAGGCGGGGGTCCCTGCCCGTCTGAAGAAGGTCGAAGAGAACGACGTCCCATCTTTCCTGTGGCGCTCGGTCGCCGATGAAACCGCCCTCGAAGACCTCGCCAAGGACGCCCGCTACGGCAGCGAGATGACCTCGACGCAGGTGTTCGACCGCCTGGCCGGCACCTGGACCTATTGGGGCTGGAAGGGCAAATATTTCGACACCGAAGACGATGCCCAGGCCTTCTTCGACGAGATGCGCTACATGCTGGCGCAGCAGATCGCCGCGCCGAATTCGCCGCAATGGTTCAACACCGGCCTGCATTGGGCCTATGGCATCGATGGCCCCGGCCAGGGCCATTATTATGTCGACCCGTTCACCGGCAAGCTGACCAAATCCAAGAGCTCCTACGAGCATCCGCAGCCGCATGCCTGCTTCATCCAGTCCGTCGCCGATGACCTCGTCAACGAAGGCGGCATCATGGACCTGTGGGTACGCGAGGCGCGCCTTTTCAAGTACGGCTCCGGCACCGGCTCCAACTTCTCGCGCCTGCGCGGCGAGAACGAGAAACTGTCGGGCGGCGGCAAGTCCTCCGGCCTGATGTCCTTCCTCAAGATCGGTGATCGCGCCGCCGGCGCCATCAAATCGGGCGGCACCACGCGCCGCGCCGCCAAAATGGTCGTCGTCG
>JAQGJO010000379.1 GCA_028290595.1 Hyphomicrobiales bacterium
TCGGCGAAGTCTAGACCTTCAGCACGACAGATCAAAGGCGCTTGGGGCGACCTTGCCGTCTCCGTTGATTTGCGTCAGTCTGGTCGCAAAGCCGCAGATAAGAGCGGCACAGGGAGGAATCGACATGGGCTTGCCGTGCTCAATTCGCGTCGCCATCGCTGCTGTCATCATGGCCTGCTGCGCGGCGTCCGCCCGTGCCGCCGACAGTGCGCTCATCGCAGCCGCGAAAAAAGAAGGCCGTGTCGTCTGGTACACGACGCTCATCATCAACCAGTTCGCCCGTCCCGCCGCCGAGACCTTCGAGAAGAAATACGGCATCAAGGTCGATTATGTCCGTGCCGATCCGACAGCCATTGCCTTGCGGCTGATCAACGAAGGTAAGGCCGGCCAGGTGCAGGCCGATATTTTCGATGGCTTCGGCGTCTCGGCCCTGGTCAAGGACGGTTATGTCGAGAGCTGGCTGCCGGACACGATCAAGCGATATCCGCAGGAGCTCTACGATCCCAAAGGCTATTGGGTCGCCTCCAATCTTTATATTCTGACGCCGGCCTTCAACACTTCTCTCGTTGCCAAGGGCAGCGAACCAAAAACCTTCGCCGATCTCCTCGATCCGAAGTGGAAAGGCAAGATGGCGTGGAGTTCACGCGTTTCGGCGTCAAGTGCGCCGGGCTTTGTCGGTTCGGTCCTGACCGCGATGGGCGAAGAGAAGGGTATGGACTATCTGAAGAAACTGGCCGGCCAAAACATTGCCAATATCGACGCTTCGGCACGCCAGATCGTTGATCAGGTGATCGCTGGCGAATATGCGATTGCGCTGCAGACGTTCAATCATCACTCGGTCATCAGCGCCGCGCAGGGTGCGCCCTCCGCCTGGATCGCCATGGAGCCGGCGATGGCGACGCTCAACGTGGTGTCGCTGACGTCGAAAAGCCCGCACCCCAACGCCGGCAAGCTGTTTCTGGAATTCCTGATATCGGAAGACGGGCAGAAACTGTTCCGCGACGCCGACTACATGCCTTCCGATCCGGCCATTCCGCCGCGCGATCCGTCGCTGCGGCCCGACACCGGCAAGTTCAAGGCGAAATATTTCACGCCCGATGAACTCGACGCTGTGATGCCGCGCTGGGCCGAAATCTATCAGCGGCTGTTTCGTTAAGCGGGCAGCACGTCGCGGATCACTTCCTCAGTCGTGCGCACATCGCCGAAGCTCTGGTAGAACGATGTCAGGCCGGCGAGATGGTCTTCCGGATAGCGCGCCCCGTTGGCGTCGGAAACCATGATGACCTTGTAGTCGCGCATCATCGCGTCGCGCGCGGCGCTCTCGCAGCACATATTGGTCGCAGTGCCGGTGACGACCAGGCTGTCGATGCCGCGGGCCTGCAACACCTCTTCGATGTTCGATGCGCCGGCGATGAACGGGCTGAAGCGGCTCTTGTAAACGATCTCGTCGCCGGGCTCGATCTCAAGATCCTTATGAAACGCATGGCCGGGATGACCGGGAGAAAGCTGGTCGCGATGGTTCGCGCCTTTCTCCGGCGTGAAGAAATGGTCGTGATAGATCGACCAATGGCTCTTGCCGTCGGCGCCGGCGGTCATGCCGACCCACATGACGAGGCCGCCCTGCGCGCGCAGATGGCGTGCGATGGCGTTGATGTTGGGGATCATGCCGACGACAGAGGCGATTTCGCCGACATAGAAATTCTGCATGTCGATCACCAGCAAAGCGGTGCGCTTGGGCTCGAAGCGATCGTAGACCGTCAACCGGCCACGCTTGGCCATCACCCGGTCGATCACATACTGGGGAAAATCGTAAGGGGTTGTCATCGCGCTTCATCCACTGTCGCTGGGGCAATTTCGGCGCATATCGCTGTTTGCCAACAGCCGTGTCAATGGCTGTGGGACAGTGCCGGCAAAGGTGGGCAGAGCTTCAGGTCGAGTTTGCGGGCGTCATGATCTCGCGGGGGGCGCGCTTTTGCCCCGCAAAAGCATGCTTTTCTTTCGTCTCGCGATCTTTAGAGTGCGCCCGGACGAAACGGGCCGCGCCGGACTTTAGTTCGTGCCGCCTATGAGGGAGAAGACGGATGAACCGCCTATCAAGACGCAGAATTCTGGCCGCCGCCGGCGCGACGGCGACAGCGGCGCTGGCCTTTCCGGGCTCGGGCCTGGCGCAACAGTTTCCAAGCCAGGACTTCCGTGTCATCTGTGCCTTTCCGGCAGGCAGCGGCGCCGACGTTCTGGTGCGGTTCTTCGCCGAAGAATTGCGCAAAAAGGCAGGCCGTACGGTCATCGTCGAAAACAGGGTCGGCGCCGCGGGCAATATCGCTGCCGAGGCCACAGCACGCGCCAAGCCCGACGGCTATACGATCCACATTCATGCGGGCAATTCGACGGCGGCGAATTTTCATCTGTTCAAGAAGCCGCCTATTGATCCGTCGAAGGAACTGCAGGTTGCTGCGACCCTGAACCAGCAACCGTTCATGGTCATCGTCAACGCCGGCAGTCCGTACAAAAATCTCAAGGAACTGACGGAAGCCATGCTCAAGAAGGGCGACAAGGCGAGCTATGCCCAGTCGAACACCACCGGCAAGGTGATGGGCGAACTCTACAAGGTCGCAACCGGCGTCAAGGCGGTCGAAATTCCCTATCGCACCGCCGCCGACAGCATCAACGATTTCACCACCGGCGCCGTCGATTACGGCATGATGGACCCGCAATCGGCCATCGCCAATGCGATGGCCGGCCGCTGGCGCATGCTGGCCGTCAGCACGGAAAAGCGAATGAACGCCTTGCCCGATCTGCCGACGATGACGGAAGAAGGCGTGCCGGGCGTCGAACTGTTCGGCTGGTTCGCGGCCATGGTGCCGATCGCGACGCCGCGCCCCATCGTCGATCAGTTGAACAAATGGTTCAACGAGATCGAAGCCACCGAGGAAACCAAGAAATTCCTCAATACCTACGGCGGCGATCCCTGGATCACCACGCCGGAGCAGGGCCAGGCGCAACTCGTCAAGGACCAGAAAGCCTGGGAAGGCTACGTCAAAGCCGCCAAAATCGATCCGCAATAAAGCGGAGCGATATCGGAGGATGCTCTAGTCTTTTAGTAGACTAGAGCATCATGCTCCTGACTCTTTCTGGCTCGACCAATCTTGCAACCGGCCCGGCGTCGCACGATATATCCGGTTGCAATTTGCAGACTGATTCCGTTTCGCGGATTCGGCAAGGATTGGGTAAGTCAACGTCCGCGACAGGCAGCACATGCAATCGATTGTTTCCGTTTCCGGCCTCAGCAAGGTCTATGCGTCCGGATTTCATGCCCTCAATAATGTCGACCTCGAAATCCACCGCGGCGAAATCTTCGCGCTCCTCGGCCCCAATGGCGCCGGCAAGACGACCCTGATCGGCATTATCTGCGGGCTGGTGCAGCCGACCTCCGGCACGGTGGTGGCGGACGGCCACGATATCATCAGCGACTATCGTGGCGCGCGTTCGAAAATCGGCCTGGTTCCTCAGGAGCTGTCGACCGACATGTTCGAGACGGTGTGGAATACGGTGAGCTTCAGCCGCGGCCTGTTCGGTAAATCGCCGGCGCCGGCCCACATCGAAAAAGTGCTGCGCGATCTTTCCCTCTGGGACAAGAAGGACAACAAGATCGCCACCCTGTCGGGCGGCATGAAGCGCCGCGTGCTCATCGCCAAGGCGCTGTCGCATGAGCCCGACATTTTGTTTCTCGATGAACCGACGGCCGGCGTCGATGTCGAACTGCGCCGCGATATGTGGGAGATGATGCGGCAACTGCGCGAAACCGGCGTCACCATCATCCTCACCACCCATTATATCGAGGAAGCCGAAGAGATGGCCGATCGCATCGGCGTCATCAACAAGGGCGAGATCATTCTCGTCGAAGACAAAGTGAGCCTGCTGAAAAAGCTCGGCAAGGCGCAGTTGACGATCGATCTGAAAACACCGCTGGTTCATGTGCCGTCTGAATTGTCGGATATGCCTGTCGAGCTCTCGAACGGTGGCGCGGCTCTGGTCTATACGGTCAACGGTCAGGATGGCGGCAAGACTGGAGATCATGGCGATATCGCCGAATTGCTGCGCCGGCTTGCCTCTCTCGGCATTGATTTCAAGAATCTCGAAACGCGGCGCAGTTCGCTGGAAGATATTTTCATTGATCTGGTGAGGGCGAAGTCATGAACTTTCACGCCATCCGCTCGATCTATATTTTCGAACTCTCCCGCACATGGCGCACGCTGTTCCAGAGCATCGCCTCGCCGGTGCTTTCGACCTCGCTCTATTTTATCGTGTTCGGCTCGGCCATCGGTTCGCGCATGCAATCGATCGACGGCGTCAGCTATGGCGCCTATATCGTGCCGGGCCTCATTCTGCTGACCTTGCTGACCGAGAGCATTTCCAACGCTTCCTTCGGCATCTACATGCCGAAATTCACCGGCGCCATCTATGAGGTGCTCTCGGCGCCGGTGTCGGTGCTGGAAGTCGTCATCGGCTATGTCGGCGCGGCGGCGACCAAGTCGGTCATTCTCGGCCTGATCATTCTCGTTACGGCGCGGCTGTTCGTGCCGTTTGAAATAGCCCATCCCTTCGTCATGATCGGCTTTCTGGTGCTGATCGCCGTCACCTTCAGCCTGTTCGGCTTTCTGCTGGGTCTGTGGGCCGACAGTTTCGAGAAACTGCAGATCGTGCCGATGATGGTGGTGACGCCGCTGACCTTTCTTGGCGGCTCGTTCTATTCGATCGACATGCTGCCGCCGCTCTGGCGCACGATCACGCTGTTCAACCCGGTCGTCTATCTGGTCAACGGGTTCCGCTGGGCGTTTTATGGCATTGCTGACGTCAATGTCGGCGTCAGCATTGCTATGACACTGGTTTTTATGCTCGTCTGTCTGGGCCTGATCTGGTGGATTTTCCGGACGGGGTACAAATTGCGGAGCTAGCGATTACGATGAAACAGACAGGCCTAATTGCCATGCTGAGCGCCGGCCTGGTCGGCGCGGGCCTGTTGAGCATCACGCCGGCCGCGGCGACCGAATATTGCGATGTGCGAAAGACGCCGGACGGATTCGTCGCGCTTCGCACATC
>JAQGJO010000402.1 GCA_028290595.1 Hyphomicrobiales bacterium
TTGCAAAATATTGGGTGCACCCGGACAAGTCGGGAAACCGGTCCGGTTCTAGTTTTCGATCAACGGGTTCCAACATCAAACGAGACAGCACGCCATGCAGAAGTCGGTTTTGAGCGACGCGTTTTTCGCCAGCATGGACAGTTCCATCCTCGATGTGAATGAAGCGAGGATGCTGCCGCCCGAATGCTATGCGGATCATGTTTTCTTCGAGTTCGAGAAGGACGCGGTTTTCAGCCATGATTGGCTGTGCGTCGGGAGGATCGCCTGGATTCCGAAGCCCGGCGATTTTTTCACCACCTCGCACGCGGACGAACCCATTGTCGTCGTGCGCACCGACGATGGCGACATCAAAGCCATGTCATCGGTGTGCCAGCATCGCGCCATGCTGGTGGCTGAAGGGCGCGGCTCGACGCGACGCTTCCTGTGCCCCTACCATCACTGGGCTTATGGGCTCGACGGCAAGCTGCTCAGCGCGCCGGCGATGGAGAAAGCCTGCGACTTCAAGAAAGAGGACATAAGCCTGCCGGAATTCAAGGTGGAGATCTGGCTCGGATTCATCTTCGTCAATTTCGATGCCGACGCTGCGCCGCTGGCGCCGCGCCTCACTGCCGTTGCCAAGGCGATCGAGAATTACGATATCGAAAACGCAGAAGGCGACTTGCCGAACGACTCCATGCGCTCGCCATGGAACTGGAAGGTGATGTTCGAGAACAACAACGATGGCTATCACGCCAATCGTCTGCATCAGGGGCCGTTGCATAACCATGTGCCGAGCCGGCTGGCGACGTTTCCGGAGCTGCCGGAAGATACAGCGGGCTATTTTCGCTACAACGGCACCACGCATCCCGATGCGAGCTTCAACGCCACCTTGAAAGCGCTGCTGCCGATCTTCCCCAAGCTGACGGAGGAAGATCGCAACCGCATGGTGTTCGTCAACGTGCCGCCGACCCTGTCGCTGATCGTCCGCACCGACATGATCGCCTATATCATCCTGCGCGCCGACGGCGTCGGCCATGTGATTTCCGATCGCGGCTGGCTGGTGGCGCCAGGCGCCATGTCCGATCCACTGTTTCGCGAAAAGCTGGCCGCGAACCTTCAAGTGACGGCCCAGATCGCGACGCAGGACCAGCATGTGGATACGCTGATCCAGGTGGGTTTGCGTTCGCGCTATGCGGCGCGGGGCCGCTATTCCTGGCAGGAGCAGTCGCAGCGCGAGTTCAACAACTGGCTGGTCAAGCGCTATCGCGAAACCTGGCAGAAAAGCAAAGCCTAGCCATAGATAGGATGGATCGGAGGCATAGCCAGATTGACCGATGCCCGGAGCGGCTATCGCGCCTAGGAAAGGGCTGTCATCCCCGACGCCCGCGCAGCGGGTGAGCGGGGATCCAGACGGCCAAGGGCTACCGTGTTGCCCCTGGATTCCCGCTCTGCGCTTCGCTTGGCGGGAATGACACCGTTTCTGCTCGACATCGGTATGGTAGCGTAGCAGAACATTTGGAAAAATGGCTTGGCAGGGAGAAACGTTTGTCATCGTCGGTCGCGATCGCTGGTATCGGCTGTGTGCCTTTCTCAAGGAAGACGCAGGATGAAAGCGTGGCCTCGCTCGCCAATCGCGCCGTTGCCGCTGCGCTCGCCGACAGCGGACTGAAGCGCCGCCAGATCGATGGCTTGCTGGTTCATATCGGCTCGCCGCGCGGCCTCGACTATGACGAGATGGCGACCCTGCTGTCGCTGCGCACGCGGTTCTCGTCGCAGACATGGTCGCATGGGCGCTTCTGCGGCACCGTGCTCCAGCATGCGGCTATGGCGCTCGACCATGGACTTGCCGATTATGTGGTCTGCGTCGCGACCTTCGTGAACACGCGCTTCGGCAATCACGGCACCGTCGGCTTTCCGGGCTTTGCCGAGAATCTTCGTGAAGGCGGCGGACCGCATGCGGAGACGTTGCATGCCGGACTGATCCTGCCGGCTGGCGGCACGGCGATGGCGCTGCAACGCTATCTGCACAAATACAATGTCGACCGCGCCAAGCTGGCGGCGGTGGCGCTGGGGCAGCGCAAGAGCGCGCTCCTGAATCCGCTGGCGGTGATGCAACAGCCGATGACGCTTGCCGATTATCAAGCCTCGCCGGAGATTGTTTCGCCGTTACGACGGCTGGACTGCTCGGTGTCCGTCGATACCAGCGTCGCCGTGATCCTGACGCGGGCGGACCGGGCGAAGGATCTGGCAAGGCCACCGGTCTATCTGCGCAGTTATCAGGGCGTTGCCGCCGGGCCGGAAGAGTTCGTCTTCGGCCAGCGCGGCTTGGGCATCAACCAGAGTGAGGACATCGACTATCGGCCTATAGGCGCCGGTGAACATGTGTTCCGCAAGGGCGGCGTCACGCCTATGGATATCGACACCCTGCATTGCTACGATGGTTTTTCGCCGCATGTGCTGTGGACGCTGGAGCGTTTCGGCTTCGCGCCGATCGGCGAGGCGGCCGACTGGATCCTGGGCGGACGCATCGAACTGAGCGGCGAATTGCCGGTCAATACGAGTGGCGGCCATCTGTCGGAGGGCCATTCGAACGGCTGGGGCCAGACGATGGAAATCGTGCACCAGTTGCGGGGAGAAGCCGGAGCGCGGCAGATTGTCGATTGCCGGCTCGCCATGTGGGCAACGACCTTTGGGGATGCGATCATCTATGACAATCAGCCCAATTGATCCTCTGCCGATCTGGCCCTATCCGGGACAGGCGGCGCTCGAAAGGCTGATCATCCCAGCCTCAGGCAGCACGCGCGCCTACCACGATGGTCTGGCGGCGGGCCGGCTGATGCTGCAGCGTTGCGGAACGTGCAGCCGCTGCCGCATACCTATGGCGCCGGTCTGTCCTTATTGCGATGGCGAAGAGGCGGACTGGATCGCGGCATCGGGGCGGGGACAAGTGGTTAGTCTCGTTCATTATGCCCGCGCGCATCTGCCGGAGTTCGAGGCCATCGTGCCTTACACAGTGCTCTGCGTGCAGCTTGCGGAAGGGCCGCGCATGTTCGGCCGGCTCGCCGGAGGCGATGCAGCGCAGATCGGTCAAGACGTGACGGTGATCATCGAGCGATGGGCGGACGGTGGCCACGCACCGGCGTTTGTCGCAGCCGAAGGGCACGTCTGATGCGCGCCGCCGTTCTTCATGCGCCGGGTCCGCCCGAGGCGTTCAAGATCGAAGACATTCCGGTGCCGACCGTGCACGGCAATCAGGTGCTGGTGCAGGTGGCGGCCTGCGGCGTGTCGTCGAAAGATATCGTCGAACGCAATGGCACCTATCGCCGCGATATGACGTTTCCGATCGTGATCGGCATGGAGAT
>JAQGJO010000410.1 GCA_028290595.1 Hyphomicrobiales bacterium
GGCCCGCTCGGATGCATCAGCCCAAAAGCTGATCGAGGCGGGTGCAGAAGCTCACCGGGGCGACCTGGAAGACCTCGACAGCCTGCGCAGCGGCGCGGCCGAGGCGGATGCGGTGATCCACACCGCCTTCAACCACGACTTTTCGAAATTCGCGGCGAATTGCGAAAACGACCGGCGCGCTATCGAAACGCTCGGCGCGGGGCTCGCGGGCTCCGATCGCCCGCTCATCATCACCTCCGGCATCGGCGTGCTGACGCCCGGCCGCGCCACGACCGAAGACGATGCGCCGCCGTCCGGCCCCACCGCCAGTCCGCGCGTCGCCTCGGAACAGGCGGCAGCTTCGGTGGCGGCGCGCGGCGTGCGCGTGTCGGTGGTGCGGTTGCCGCCGTCGGTCCATGGTGATGGCGACCACGGCTTCGTTCCGATGCTCATCGGCATTGCGCGGCAGAAGGGCGTCTCGGTCTATGCAGGCGAGGGCCTCAACCGCTGGCCGGCGGTGCACCGGCTCGATGCCGCGCGTCTCTATCGGCTCGCCGTCGAGACAGGCGCCGCAGAGCCGCGCTATCACGCGGTTGCCGACGAAGGCGTGCCGTTCCGCGACATTGCCGCCGTCATCGGCCGCGGTCTCAATGTGCCGGTGGTCAGCAAGTCGCCGGAGGAAGCAGCCGCCCACTTCGGCTGGTTCGCTCATTTCGCGGCGATTGATAGCCCGTCAACAAGCAGGCTTACCCGCGATCTGCTCGGCTGGCAGCCGGCGCAGCCCGGCCTCATCGCCGATCTCGACCGGCCGCGCTATTTCGAAACCTGAGCGGCGTCGTGCGCCAGAGCGCGGCGGACGATGCCGCGCAGCCAGATCTGCGCCGCGTCATAATCCTGGCGCGCGTGCCAGACTTGCATGAAAACGAGTTCGGGCACCGCGAAAGGCACCGGCACCGGCATCACCACAAGCCCGCTGGCCGAGCGGAAAAGATCAATCAGCATGCGCCGTGAATGCGCGACCAGATCCGTTCCCGCCACCAGTGACGGCAGGGCAAGATAATGCGGGACGCTGGTGACGATCCGCCGGGTCATGCCCATCGACTGCAGGATATCGTCGAGTTGAATACCGGAGTCGCTGTTCGGCGATACGGTGACATGGGGCGAGTCGAGAAACGCCTGCAAGGTGAGCGTGCCGTTCTTCAATCGAGGATTGGATGTGTCGGCGATGCAGATCAGGTCGTCGCGATACAGCTCTTCACAGCGCAGGCCATCGGGAACAACCGGGAAGACGCCAAGCGCGAGATCGGCCTTTTCCTCCAGCAGCAGCCGGCACCTATCCATTGGCCCGCCGGTTTCGACAAGGATATCGGCGTTCGGCGCCTCGCGCCGCACCAGGCGCAGAATGCCGGGCAGGCCTTCCAGGGTCATGGCGTCGCTCATCGCCAGCCGGAACACGCGACGGGACGTCTGCGGATCGAAATTGGTCGTTGATGTCATCAGCGCGTGAATGCCCGACATGGCGCGCTCAAGCGGCTCGCGCAATGCGATCGCCGTTGCGCTGGCGCGCATGACCGAGCCTTCGCGCACGAGCAGCGGGTCGTCGAACAGATCGCGTAAACGCTTCAGGGCATGACTGACGGCGGACTGTGTGACGTTGAGCTTCTGCGCCGATTTCGACACGCTTTCCGTCTTGAGCAGGGCGTCGAGCACTTTGAGGAGGTTGAGGTCGAGGTTTGCCAGGTTCACGGGCCACCATAACATGAATGATATTCATGAATATATGACAAATCAGTGGCTTGCAATCATAGTGTGCCGCCGCCAAGTGTCCGGCAAGGAATTCTGCCCAGGAACTCCGGCCAAGGACAACGGGAGCAAACGCATGAAAACTGTCGGTCATCGCCGCTATGTCGCGGCCCTTCTTCCCATGAATCGCGATTTCACCATCGACGAACAGGCCTATCGCCGTTTCCTGCGCTACTTTGTCGACGACAAGGAATTCGTGAAGGAAGGTGGCCTCTGCGTGAATCCGGAGGCGGCGGAGATCTTCTATCTCACCCGCGCCGAGAAGCGCCGCGTCCTCGAAATCTCCATGGAAGAAGCGCACGGCAAATTGCCGGTGATCGCCGGAACCTGGGCGATCACCACGGCCGAGACGGTCGAGACCGCGAAGGACTGCAAGGCGCTGGGCGTCGACGGCATTTTTGTAACCCCGCCGGGCGGCGCCCAGGACGTCACATCCTGCTGGGATGCCGACCAATATCCGGAAATCTGGCTCGATCAGATCAAGGAACAGGATCGTGCCGTCGATCTGCCGATCGTCACGCATCCGGTCGGCGGCGCCAAACCGCCCTTCTATCCGGGCCTGCCGCTCGCCGCGACCCTGCGCATCTGCAAGGAAGTGCCGAACATCGTCGGCTGGAAGATGACCTACACCTATGAAGGCTTCCGGCTGATCGCCAAGGGTTTGCGCGGCCTCGACCGCGATGTCGCCGTGATGGGAGCCCTGGCCTCGCGCTTCCACGAATACCGGCTGACCAATATGTTCGACGGCACCCTCAGCGGCTTCTGGAATTTCGCCAAGGAACCGATGCTCACCCACCTCGACGCCTGGGACCATCGCGACCTTGAAAGCGCCTGCAAGGTCTGGGACAGCGGCCTCGCCGACCTGCAGGAATACATCGCCGACATGGGCCGCCTGCACATTCGCTACAAGACGGCGACCTGGCTGCGCGGGCTGATTCCAAACCCCTATATGCGTCCGCCCATGCCAAAGCCGATGCAATCTGAGGTTGATACGATTTATCGCCTGTTGAAGAACCTCAATCTTAGCGTTATCGACGCAAGCGAAACCAAGCTCAGCCACTAGCCGGCGAGCAGGCGCGGCCGGACCACTCCGGCCGCGCATCGTGCAAATGGGAGGAAAGGCCGATGAGGTCCAAGACACGCGGGTGTGCGTTCGGCTTTTCCGTGGCTGCGGCGCTGACATGACGAACGCCGCATCTGCGATCATCGACTTCCACGCCCATGTGCTGCACCCGGCTGTCTACGCCCGGACGATCAACAAAAATGTCGTGAGCGGCTTTGGCGCCCGCGCCATGGAGGAGCGCCCGACGCCCGATTCGCCGCGTTGGGCCTTGTTCTCGAAAATGATCATTGCCGAGGTGCAGATCGCCGACATGGATACGAGAGGCATTGCCCATGCGGTCATCGCCACCAGCACGGTGTCGCAAAGCACCTTCTTTGCCGATGCCGGTCTCGCGGCAGAACTCGACCGGCAAGCCAACGAGGGAATTGCCGATTGGGTGCGCGCGCATCCGGCCCGTTTCACCGGCACCTGCACCTTGCCCCTGCAGGACATGCAGCGCGCCATCGCCGAACTCGAACATGCCTCCGGCAAGCTCGGCTTGCGCATCGTCAACCTGCCCGCCGCGATCGGCGGGAAGTATCTCGGCGACGCCTATTTCGAACCGCTCTGGGATGCGGTGTCGCGGCTCGGCCTCGTCGCCATCATTCATCCTGACGGCATCAAGGATCCAGCGTTTCAGGTTCATTCGCTCTGGAACGCCATCGGCCAGGGCATCGAGGAGACGCGCGCGATGGCCTCACTGATCTATGAGGGCATGCTCGATCGCCATCCCGACGTCAGCATCGTCATGGCCCATGCCGGTGGCTATCTGCCGACCTATATCGCGCGGCTCGACCGCAATGCCACCGCGCATCCCATCAGCATGCGCAACATCAGCCGCAAGCCGAGCGAATACCTGCGCAATTTTTATTACGACACGGTCACCTACGATCCGTTCGTCATCAACATCGTACGCGAACGTATCGGCGCCGACCGCATCCTCTTTGGCAGCGACTATCCGTTCGGCGATGATGATCCGCTCGCACTGATCCGCGCCTGCAACTTCAATCCGGCCACTTACGCGGACGTCACCGGCGCGACGGCAGCGAAGCTGATCGCCGGCACAACACAGAAAATTTCGGGGGAAATGAACAAATGACGATGCAAGATACCAGTCCCGCTGTCAGCCAGCAGGAGGTCGTCGCCAGGCTCGAGCGTCTGCCGCTTTCGTCCTGGCAGATCAAAACGCGAATCATCGTCGGCACGGCGACTTTCTTCGACGGCTTCGACGCATTGTCGATCGCTTACATTCTTCCAGCCATCATTCCGCTGTGGCACCTGAAGCCCGGCGACATTGGCTGGCTGATCTCGATGGGCTATGTCGGCCAACTCATCGGCGCGCTTGTCGGCGGCTGGCTGGCCGAGCGTTTCGGCCGCAGGCCAGTGATCGTGGCGTCGATTCTCTGGTTCGGCCTGTTCAGCATCGCCTGCGCGTTTGCGTGGAACTACGAGTCCCTGCTCACCTTGCGCACCTTGCAGGGGCTTGGCCTCGGCGCCGAAGTGCCAGTCGCTGCAACCTACATCAGCGAACTGGCGCGGGCGCGCGGGCGCGGCCGTTTCGTGCTTCTCTTCGAACTCGTCTTCCCCGTCGGCATTCTGATGGCGGCGCTTCTTGGCCGTTGGATCGTGCCGCATCTCGGCTGGCACTATATGTTCTACATCGGTGGCCTGCCGGCGCTGCTGGCGCTGTTCATGATGCGCCTGATGCCGGAGAGCCCGCGCTGGCTTGCCAGCCGCGGCGAGTTCGGCAAGGCCGAAGCAGCGCTGAGCGATATCGAGACGCGGGTCGAACGCGCCAGCGGCGCGAAGCTGCCGCCGCCGCAATCGATCAGCATCACACCGAGCCAAACGACCACCGACTGGCGTGATCTTTTCCGCGGCATTTACTTGCGCCGCACGCTGGTTCTGTGGGTCTGCTGGTTCGCCACTTATCTTGCCAATTACGGCCTTACCACCTGGCTGCCGAGCGTCTATCAGCAGGTGTTCAAACTGCCGCTGGAACAGTCGCTGTCCTATGGCCTGATCTCATCCGCGGTCGGCCTCTTCGGCAGCCTGCTCTGCGCTCTCCTCATCGACAAGGTCGGTCGGCGGATCTGGTTCACCTGCGCCTTCGCAGGATCGGCCATAGCATTGTTGGTTCTCTGGTACATCGGCCCGACCACGCCGGAGCGCGTGCTGATCTGCACGACCTTGAGCTTCATGTGCATCAGCACTCTGTCGCTGGCGATGTATCTTTACACCTCGGAGCTCTATCCGACCCGCATGCGCGCGTTTGGCTCCGGCACCGCGACCGCCTGGCTGCGCATCGCCTCGATCATCGGCCCGGTGACGGTCGGCGCCCTCGTCGGCACCACCGGCGGCCTCGGCACCGTCTTCCTGCTGTTCGGCGCGGTGGTGCTGGTGGCAGCCGTCATCGTCGTGATGTTCGGCATCGAAACCAAGGGCAAGGTCCTGGAGGAAGTTTCACCCTAGAGCATGATCCGGAAAAGTGGAAGCCGGTTTTCCGAAAAGATCATGCTCAAACAAAAGACGAGATCATGATGCGATTCCCTGTAATCGCATCATGATCTTGGTTCCGCGCCTCACTGCAGCGGGCTGACCGTGCAGTGGATCGCGCCCGGCAATCCCTCGCCGACAAGACAGCGCAAGGCCATATCCGTTTCAGCTAGCGGAAACGTGTGCGTGCTCAGGCGCCGTAAATTGTGCCGACCGGCGGCAAGCATCGCGAGCGCGTGTTCGACGGCCTGATAACTGTGCCCGCGTACGCCTTTGACGTTCAGATATTGCGAGACAATGCGGTTGGCGTTGAAGTTCGAGACCGGGTTCTTGAGATGACCGCCAAGAATGATCCGGCCGTGGCGGCGCGTCAGATGAAACGAGGCGAGGAAAGACGCCTCAACGCCGGCGCAATCCAGAACCAGATCGACCATCTGGCCGCCGGTGAGTTCAGCGACAGTCTCCAGCAGATCGTTGTCGCCCAGTTCGATCGTATGGTCAGCGCCAAGCAGCTTTGCCATCTCTAGCCGTGCACGGTCGTTGGGGGTGGACATGCCCGTCACGATAATCTTGGCAGCGCCGGCTTCTTTTGCCGCAGCCACGCAGGACAGGCCTTGCTGGCCTGGCCCCTGGATCAACACCGTTTCACCCGGTCCGGCTTTTCCCTGCAGATAGGTCCACTCGATGCCATTCGCGACCGGCAATGCGAGCGCCGCATATTTGGGATCGAGACCAGCAGGAACGCGGTGGAAGACCGTATTGGGATGAAGATATTGCGCCTGCGCGTAACCGCCCCACAGCCGAGGCTCGCGCGCAAGCTCCGTCGCCCCATAGCGCAGGCCGCCCGAGCGCCATTCGGTCGCCTTGCACGAGCGGAATTCGCCCGATCGGCAGGCGGCGCAATGGGTGCAGGGGATGTACTCTTCGAGCGCGACAAGGTCGCCCTCGACGAGGCCCCATCTCTCAAGGCTCGAACGATTGGCGCGGTCGATCCAGCCGACAGTCTCGTGGCCGAGAATGACCGGGCCGCGCTGCTTCGCAAACGTCTGGTAAAATTCCCAGTCGCTGCCGCAGACGCCGGTGACCGCAACCTTCAGCAATCCGCCGTCGAGCGTCTCCGGCGGCGGCGCGATCTCCCGCAATTCCATCGTGCCGGGAGCGGACGTGACTGCCGCCAGAATACTCGGCGACATTAAACGGTGACCTGCGGCTGCCCGAGGACAACGATCAAAGCTTCCTTTGCGCCTTCCTGGAAGGCCGCATCCTTGGGAAGCAGGAGCGCGGCGGAACGGATGCGCTGGTGCTGCGGCTCGACGCCGGGCGGCAGGGTGCCTTTCTCGGCGAGCTGTTTTGCTGCACGCATCAGCCGGTGACGCGCCATGATGATGCCGTTGTCGGTGCCGACAAGGTTCTCCTTAGTACGGTCGCAGACGGCGCCCATGCTTTCCTGCAGCGAGGCGTCCTGCATGGCGACGCCTTCGATGCCGCTGAAATAGCGGCCCTCGCGCTGGGCGACGCGGTCCATCATGTAGTTATTGTGCTTGTTGGCGAGAGGCATGAAGGTGCCGGGAATATATTTCACGTGGATGCCGAGGCCGTCCGTCATCGCCTGCCGCTCGGCGTGCGTCAGGGCGCGCGCCGGATGATAGTCATAGCTCCAGACCCAGCAGGTCTCGTCATCGATCGGGATCCAGAAATGGCCGTGCATGGGATGATCGCCGCGCGGCGGCACCGCCGTATAGCTCGGCATGACCCACGGCGTGATGCGCCAGTAGTAATTATCGTTCTCGGCCTTCCTGCGGGCGCCGATGAACAGCCCGCCGGGGCTTTCGACGACTTCGAAGACCGGCGCCAGATCGTTGAAATTGTATTTGTTGCCGGCGGCGCCTTTCAGCAGCGGGTCATGACCGAAGTCGCCCCGATGCAGCCATGACGAATGGCTGGAATCGATGCCGCCTTCCATGCCCTGCAGCCAGTTGGTCTCCTGCAATCGCTTGCTGACGAAGCGCTGTTCATCCGGCACAACGGCGAATTCAAACTCGGGAAGCTCGGGCTGCCGGTCGGCGGGACCCATATAGGTCCACAGAATGCCGCCGCGCTCGACCAGCGGATAGGACTTGAGCTTGATCTTGTTGGCGTAGCCCGATTCGACAGCCTCGGAGGGAACGTCAACGCATTGGCCGTTCACGTCGTATTTCCAGCCATGGTAGGGGCAGCGCAGGCCGCAATCCTCGTTGCGGCCAAACCACAGCGAGACGCCGCGATGGGCGCAAAATTCGTCGATCAATCCCAGCCGGCCCTCGGAATCCCGGAAGGCGAGCAGCCGCTCCGAGAGAATTTTCACGCGCACCGGCGGGCATTCCGGCTCGGACAGTTCGCTCGCCAGCAGAGCGGGAATCCAATAGCAGCGAAACAGATTGCCCATCGGGGTGTCCGGCCCGGTGCGGGTAATGAATTCGTTCTGCTCGCTCTTCAGCATCGGTCCACCCTGCGGTTGTTCCTCCGGAATCGGAGGCATTTCAGCAAGGGTATGGGGTGTGATGCACCACCGTCACAATTGGGATAGTTCGAAACGGAGTTATAGCTAAAGGCTATACCGGAGATGCCCCCCTCGACGGCTCATCTATAGCCATTGGCTATATGAACCTGTTGGCGATCATGGGTTCTCGCGCGCCACATCCCTGTTATGAGCAGCCTGTTAAGAGCTGATGGCTCAACAACCAGTGGGGATGAACGCCGTGTATCGTAAGGCTTTAGCATTTGCCGTAGCAGCCGCTGCCGTCTCCTGCGGCGTCACCGTCGCGTCGGCGAGTGACGATGCTGTCGCCAATTTCTACAAAGGCAAACAGGTCAGCGTTGTCGTCGGCTCATCGCCGGGCGGCGGATATGACCTCTATGGCAGGCTTGTCTCGCGCTACATCGGCAAGTACATCCCCGGCAATCCCAGGGTCATCGTCAACAACATGCCGGGTGCGGCCAGCGTCGTCGCGCTTCAATATATCTACAATATCGCGCCGAAGGACGGTACCTACATCGGCGCCGTCTATCCCGGCGCCATCATGGAGCCTCTGCTCGGCGATCGCGCCAAGGCCCGATACGACGTCAACAAGCTCAATTACATCGGCAGCGCCAACAGCGAGCTGTATGTCTGCGTGACGCGCACCGACACCGGCGTGAAAACCCTCGATGACTTTCTGACAAAGGGCATTATTGTCGGCGCCAGTGCGGCCGGCGGCTCGACGCGGGACTTTCCAAACCTGCTGAAAACGGTTCTCGGCGCCAAGTTCACCATCGTCAGCGGCTATCCCGGTTCCAACGAGATCTCGCTGGCGGTGGAGAAGAACGAGGTTCAGGGCGTCTGCGGCATCGGCTGGTCCAGCGTGGCCTCGACGCGCCCGCAATGGATCGACGGCAGCGACGCCAAGATCATCGCGCAGGAAGGACTCAAGTCGTCGTCGCAACTTGACGACAAAAAAGTCGAGATGACGATTTCCCGGGCTGCCGACGAACAGCAACGGCAGGTCATGAACATGTTCTACGCGCCGCTG
>JAQGJO010000433.1 GCA_028290595.1 Hyphomicrobiales bacterium
GATCGAACGCTTGAGATCGCCGGCCTCGTAAACGGGCTATCGGCGCGCGCGATCGAGCGTGAGGCTGCCCGAGTCGCGGCGCTGGAAGCCGACATTCGCGAACGCGCCGCTTTCAACCGGCGGCTGCGAGCGCAGGAATTCCTGCGGCGGCGCGACGCTGAAATCGCTGCCTATCAGGCCGAGCAGGCGCGGCTTGCTGAAGAGGAGTTACGGCGGCAGGCGACGGAGACGGCCCGCGTCGAGCGTGAAAAAGCTGAGCGCGCGAAGGTGGAACAGCGCGAACGCGCCGAAGCGGAACGCCGCGCGCAGGAGGCGCGCCGGGCTCCGGAACCGACCCACACGCCGCAGGGGACGCCGCTCGATGTGGTGCCGCGCCCGCCGCCGCGCCCGCCAGTTACCGTAACGCCTCCGCGTCGTGATCCGTCGCCGTCGGGAATTTATTGAATACGTCAGCGCGGCGGTGAGTGAGCCGCTTTCGCCTGCGCGTGCGTGAGCACGAAGACACGCAAAGCCGAAGACAGATTGGCCGTGCCGCGCCGCGAATCAATCTCGCCGACGAGTGCCGCGAGCGAGACGCCTTGACCGCGTGCGATGTCTTTCAAGGCGCGCCAGAAAGCGGCTTCGAGCGAGATCGACGTGCGATGGCCGGCGATCACCATGGAATGTTTTTCGACGCCGGAAAAAGGCGCCGCGCCATCATCGTCCGGCAGGGCCGGATCAGTCATTGCCAAAATCTTCGCGGGAATCTTTGCTCGCGTCGCCCGGCTGCAGGCGATGGGCGTCGATGCGCTTGCGCTCCAGCTCGCGCTCGGCCTCCGTCAGCCGCATCTCGGCTTTCGTGCGTCCGAAAGCGAGGCGATTGGCGGCCGCGGTCTTGGCGTTGTCGTCGCGGCCCTTGAGCTTGCGCGCACGGCGCAGATTGACGATGTCGCCCATCAGGCCTCAGGTCTTCTTGCGAAAAGCGTCGATGGAGACGATTTTTCCGTCGTTCTTGCCGTCGTTCTGATCGTCCGCCGGGGGCTGCTTCTGGGATTTGTCGGCGCCTGGCTTTTCAGCAGCCGTCTTGTCGAGCGGGGGCTTCTCCGCCTTGTCGGCTTTGGGCGATTGCTTCGCACTTGCTGAGGGCGCGGCCGGGGACTTCGACTTTGCCGTTATCGGTGTCGGCCGGTTCTGGCTTTCGGCTGATATTTCGGCAGGAAGCTCTTCCGGAATTTGCTTGGCTTCGGGCGTCGCGCTCAGCGGCTCGAATTTCAAGCCGAAGGGAGCCGTCGGGTCCTCGAAGCCGGTGATGGCTTCGAACGGGATGACGAGCTTTTCGGGAATATTATTGAACGAGAGACTGACCTCGATCTGCTGGTCGGAGACCGTGAGGTCCCAATACTGGTGCTGCAGGACGATGGTGATCTCTTCAGGATATTTGGCCTTCATCCGGCTCGATAGCTGTACGCCGGGGGCCTGGGTCTTGAAGGTCACATAAAAATGATGATCGCCTGGCGTCCCCTCGCGGGCCGCATCCATGAGCACTTTTCGTACAACGCCGAGCAGGGCATCCTGAACAAGTAAATCGTATCTGATAACCGGACCTGTCATGCATAGGACCTTCTGGGGCCTTCAAATGAAAGTGGAGGCTTCTGTTGCCAGGCGCCTCCGAGCCCCGCCTAAAAGTGCTACCCCTTAGGACTTGAGTACCAGTACCGGCACCGCATTACGCGGCGACAGCAACCGGAGCATAGTTGTCATTGGCAACTATAGGTTTGACCCGATAACGGCGGTATCATGCCGGGCAAAAGAGCACTTTTTACACCCCCGTCGATCCTATTTCGCCCCCGCCGAAACCCGCAGCAATTTGCGGGCTTTGGTGGAGGCGCCGGGTACCGCCCCCGGGTCCGGATGGCTTATTATAATGTCCGTTTATCACCATAGTCTCCTTGCGGAGACGGGATGAATATAGGGCCTTGAAACGGATAATGAAAGGCCGGCAAACGAAAAGCCGGTTGCTGGGGGGCAACCGGCTCAGTTGAGTGCAGTTTTTCAACCGCATTCGTTATCCGGCTGATTTTTGGCGCCGGTAAATTCCTGCCACGACCAATACCACGAGCATGGCAATAAGACCGATGCCGGCGGCGGGCAGCCAGGCGGGGAAGCCGGATCTGGCTGTCAGGACCGCCAGCTCGCCGGGGAAATGCGAGACCAGGGGGGCGACTTCGTTCCAGCCGCGCCACATCATTTCGATGGCGACATAGACGATGATTGCGAGGCCGGCGAAGCCGATCCAGCGATGTTTCTGCAGGAGCTGGGCGATCCAGGCGGCGGCCAGGCCCATGAGGGCGATGGACAGAGCGAGGCCGAAAATCAGCACCCAGGGATGTTCGCGGGCCGCGCCGCCGACGGCCAGCACGTTGTCGAGCGACATCGAAAGGTCGGCGATGACGATCTGCCAGACGGCCTGTTTGAAGGTCTTCTTCGACCCGCCGGGACTTGTTGCATGCTCGCCGCTCACCGTGTCGGCGCCTTCGCTGTCGCTGTGGCCGCCCGAACGCAATTCGCGCCACATCTTCCAGCTCACCCATAGCAGCAGGACGCCGCCGGCCAGCAGCAGGCCGACGATCTGCAGCAATTGCGTCGTCATCAACGCCAGCACGATGCGCAGGACAGTGGCGGCAATGATGCCGATAAGAATGACCTTGCCGCGCTGTTCCTTGGGCAGACCCGCCGCCGCCAGACCGATGACGACAGCATTGTCGCCGGCCAGCACGAGGTCGATCATGATGACCTGAACCAGCGCTGTCAGAACGGAAGCCGAAAACAGTTCCTCAAGCATGCGATATCAACCTGTACTCTTTTTGAATGATGGAAGTCCGCGCCGTGCTTGTGCGCGGCGCGGTGTTGAAGACCCGATGTTGAACTAGAGCAGCAGCGCGACGTGGTCCGGATCGCCGAGCATGCCCGCGGCCAGACCGATGAAGGTCAATGTCGCGGCGAAGATCAGTATCGACTTGCGCTGCTCGGCTGGACGCAGGAATGCATAAGCCCCGGCGAGCGCTGCAATGGCGATCATGCCGAGGCTGAGAACTGGAAAGAACAGAGGAGCCGGAAAGGCCATGGCGGTCACGACGCCCGCCGCTGCGGCGATGGCGAGTGCCGGCGCCCATGCGGCAGTCGCCGGCGATAGCTGGTCCTTGTTGCCCGCGCTGTAATTGGCTTTGCCACCCACGCCCGGCGAAGGACTTACCAATCTGGACGACATGTTACGCTCCCTGCTGCGATAGATGCATGCCGGCAAGCGGTTTGCCGTATGGCTGCGGCGCAGCGTCCACCGCCGCGATGACGCGCCGGCTGGGCGCGTGAAATGACCGCGGCTAGGTATGAATCTATGTGGCGGAAGAGGCGTTGAGTATTCGCAACAGCATGGGCGTTGAATTACGGATCGATGGTCGTTGATTCATCGTCCGTAGAATTACGGTGTGATGCGGCCAAGCCTGATTGCGAGACGAACCAGTGCGGCAATGTTGTCGATCTGCAATTTATCCATGATCTGAGCGCGATAGCTTTCGACGGTGCGCGAGCTGATGCCGAGTTTTTTGGCGATGACCTGGCTTGTCTGGCCTTCGGAGACGAGATCGAAGACTTCCTTCTCGCGCGCCGTCAGGCTGTCGAAGCGGGTTTCGTTCTCCATGGCATGCCGGCTGCTGGCGTTGAGGCTGGCCACGCGTGACAGGCCGCGATTGATCGCAGCCACGAGCTTGATGTCATCCACTGGCTTTTCGATAAAATCTTCAGCACCGGCCTTGAGCGCGGCGATTGCCATGGGAACATCGGCCTGGCCGGAAATCAGAATCGCCGGCACGGCGGGCTGACGGCCGGCAAGTTCGCGGGCCAATTGCACGCCATCCATGCCCGGCATGCGCACATCGCTGATGACGCAGGCGAACTCATCCTTCGCGGCCGCTTCGAGAAAGGCATCGCCGGATTCGAACAGGGTGCTGGTGTAGCCATAGGCGTCGAGGAGTTCGCCCAGGGCTTTGCGCACCTCGATCTGGTCGTCGACAATTGCAATCTTCGTATTAACCAATGCTCTCTCCTCGCGGCTCAGCCGGTAGCCAGAAGCGGAATTCCGTATCGCCGGGTTTGCTTCTTTCAAGCCAAATGCGGCCAGAATGTGCCTCTACGATATTAGCGCAGACTGCAAGCCCGAGGCCAAGCCCTTCCGAACGCGATGTCATCAGCGGCTCGAAAATGTGGTCGACGATCGAGCGGGCGATGCCCGGCCCATTGTCGCGGACGAAAACTTCGATCCGGTGCGGATCGGCAAGCGCCCGCGCGCCGATGGTCACCTGGCCGTTTCTGATCCCGCGCGTGGTGATGGCCTCGACCGCATTGCCGATGAGATTCATGATGATCTGCTGGATCTGGATACGGTCGCACGACAACGCCAGGTCGCCGACGAGCTCGGTGGCCTGAACGCGCACGCGCTTCTGATCGAGCAGAGGCCTGAGAAGCGCCAGCGCGTCGGCGACGATCAGGCGCAGATCGGCGTGGGTCTTTTCCGGTTCGCCGCGCTGCAGGAACTCGCGCATGCGGCGCAGGATTTCGCCGGCGGTGTCGATGTTCTGCACGACGCCGTTGAGGTTTTCGCGCAGGCGCTCGGCATCGCTCGGTGTCGTCAGTTCGCTACGCATGACGGCGGAGCGGGCAAGGGCGCGTGCGGCCGTCAACGGCTGGCTGATTTCGTGGGAGAGCGCCGAGGTCATGCCCGAAACAAGATGAAAACGATCGGCGCGCGCGGCGCTGCTTTCGATCTGCTTCAGCCGTTCGTCGGCGACCTTGGCCGCTGCCGCGGCTGCATTTTTCTCGGTGACGACGGCACCGACCAGCAGTGCTGTCGCGGTGAGCACGATCATGCTGCTCTGATACATGGTGAAGACGCTGGCGGTAATGCCCGCATTGCTGACGAAGACGACGAGTGCGATCTGCACGCTGGCCAGCGTCATGCAGGCGCCGTCGAGACCGAAGCGCAAAGCGGCGGCGATGACCGGCAGGAAGAAAATGTAAAAATAGCGCGTGCCGATGGCATTGTCTTCTCTCAAGGTCAGCCAGATCGCGATGCCGATCAGGGCTGCGCAGGCGGGCGCTTTCAACGAGGTTGTGCGCAAGGATGCATCGGCGAAACCAGCCGTCAGGGTTGGCCAGCGCAGCACGAGGGGCGTGACGACGCCGATGCCGATGATGTCGCCAACCAGCAGGGGAAGCGAGGCGGGCACGACATCATCGGCGATCAGATGGCCGGTCAGCATCAGCGCTGCGGTAAGCAGCAGGCAACTCAGGGCCGCGCCTGCAAGGCCGACCAGCAGGAAGGTGCGGATATCGCCGATGCGGTTGAGCGAGGTATCGAAAGCCAGAAGCGACTTTGCTGCCAGCGCGGTTGCGCCGTAGCAGAAGGTGACGATGCCGGCGATGACGACCGTCGCCGGCCATGTGAGCGCGCTGTTGATGACGATCGGTCCCGACAGGGCGATACCGAAAAACATGGCGACGCAACCACGAAACAGATTGCGGAACATGAAGCCGAACAGCAATCCCAGGCCCGGGTTCCAGGCCGTGACCGGCAGCCCCTTGTGTTCATGGATATCGCTGATCCGCTCGAACGCCAGATAGGCGACGATCAGAATGAGAATATAGGGCAGGTCGCGTTTCGACGGCCGTGCCAGGAAGTGGTCTGTCTGCTGCATTGGTCCGGAGTCTGGACTGGTCGTACGGCCGGAAGCAAGGCGATTTTATTTGCTCTCCTCGGCTTTCGCACCGACGGCGCGCACCACGTCGCCCCACTTCCTGGTTTCGTCCGATACATAGTTTGCGATCTCTACGAGAGAGCCGCCCAATGGGCTCAGTCCAGACTTGGCGATTTGTTGCATTACCGCTGGATCGCGCAAGGCTGCGTTGACGTCCGAATTGATCTTGTTGACGATCGCATCAGGCGTTGCTGCCGGAACGAAGAGGGCGATCCATGTGGCATCCTCGACCTTGCCGACGCCGGTTTCCGATACGGTCGGTACGTCCGGCAGTTCCGCGGTGCGCGTGGCAGCAGTGATCGCATAGCCCTTCAGTTTGCCGGCCTTCACCAGTTCGATGGCCGGCGTCATGGCGACGACGCCAAGCTGGACATGCCCGGCGGTGACTGCATTCATCGCCGGACCCGCACCGGTGAAGGGCACATGCCGGATATCGACCTTGCCGATCAGGCGGAAGATGCGTTCCGCTGAGAGATGCGGCGTGGTGCCGGCGCCGGCGCTGGCGAAGGCGAGGTTCTGGGTCCTTGCCAGCGTCAGCACTTCGGGAAGCGTGTTGGCTGCGAGGTCGGGAGCGCCGACTATAATGTTGGGCGTCGTGGCGACCAGCGCCGCGACCCGCAAGTCCGATGCGGCATAGCCGGGGTTGGCGTAATAACTGAGGTTGACGGAGAAGGCGCTGGTCGTGGCGAGGATTGTATAGCCGTCAGGCTCGCTGCGCGCGACGGCGGTGGTGGCGATATTGCCGCCGGCCCCGCCACGGTTTTCGATGACGACACCCTTGCCCCATCTGTCCTGCAGCGCTTGTCCGATGATGCGCCCGCCGACATCGGCAGGTCCGCCCGGCGCAAAGGAGACGACCAGTTTGACGACATGGTCCGGATAGGCCGTCTGCGCCTGGGCCGCCGCGGCGATGATGGAAGCGCCAAGCACGATGGTGTGCAAAGCCAATTTCGCGAATGCATGTCTGTTCATGATTTGCCTCCCCTCAAGCAAAACATCCCTTCAAGCAAAAATGCCCGCCGGTTGCGCAAGTACATAGTCGGCGATCTGCCGGCGCGTCGTGATCCAGACGTCATCGCGTGCCAGCGCCAGCTCGATCATGGCGTCGTAGGCCCAGGCGCCGGCGGGCCGGCCGTAGGCATGGGTATGGGCGGTGACATCGAGCATGAACGGCTGCGGATCCGCCTTGGCCGTGCCGTCGAGCACCTCCTGGAAATGCTCGACGAGAGCGCCCGGCGCATTGCCGTAGCGGATGCTGTGCGGCAGATCATTGACATCCATGGTGAGCGGAATGCCGACGATGCCGCGAAGGCCGCCCTTGCCGTCGTCATATTCGGCGATGGTTGGGAGATCGTCGTCATTGCAGTCGCCGTGCCAGCGGTAGCCTGCCTCGGCAAGCAGCGATTCGTGGATAAGGCTGCCGGTGCCGCGCGGGCTGATCCAGCCGACAGGGCTTTCACCCAGCACGGACTGCAACGCCTGTGTGTTGCGCGCGATGTTGTCGCGCTGGCCTTGCTCGTCGAGATAGACCGGGATGAGATCCATGCCCCAGGAATGGGCGTAGACGTCATGTCCCGCCGCCTGCAGGGCGCGGATCGCCTCCGGCGCGCGTTGCGCGATGACGCCATTGGTCATGACGCTGGTCTTAACGCCATGCCGGTCGGCGATGCGCTGCAGGCGGCCGATGCCGCGCACGATGCCGTAATTCGCCCATGAATGGGCATTGGTGTCGAAAAAGCCGGGCTTCAGAACATTGCCCATGGGGCCGATGCCGGGAGCTTCGCCATCCGACCAGGCTTCAAACG
>JAQGJO010000436.1 GCA_028290595.1 Hyphomicrobiales bacterium
GCCGAAAAGCCGGATGCGCTTCGACCCATGATCGGCGCGAGATCGAAACGGAACCCGTCGATGCCGGCGTGTTCGACAAAATAACGCATGGTGTCGAGCACGAGGCCCATCACCGGTTCGCTGTCGCAGTCAAGCGTATTACCGCAGCCGGTGTCGTTGATGAGGCGGCCGTCGGCGTCATGACGATAATAGCTGGTATTGTCGAGACCGCGCATGCTGAGCGTCGGCCCCAGCGCGTCGCTCTCCGCCGTGTGGTTGAAGACCACGTCGAGCAGAACAGAAATGCCGGCATCGTGCAACGTCCGCACCACCTGTCGCAGATCGTCCAGGCCTGCCGGCGCCAGACGCGGATCGAGCGCCATCATGACGACGGGATTATAGCCCCAGGCGTTGGATAGGCCCAGCAGCGGCAGATGCCGTTCGTCGAGCCAGGCGAAAATCGGCATCAGCTCCACATGGCTGACGCCGAGACGCACCAGATGATCGAGACAGGCCGGATGCGACAGTCCCTTCAAAGTGCCACGCAAATGCGCCGGCACGCCGGGATGCAGTTTCGTGAACGCCTTCACCGCCACTTCATAGATCAGGCGCGGCGGACTCGTACGATCCGCGAATGGCTCGCGAACATCCAAGCGCTCTTCGATGATCGCGCGCGGCACCAGCGATGCGGTGTCGAGTTGCGCGGCGCGCGGCGCGGAAAGTTCCGGTGTGAAACGATAGGCGCGATCGAGCCGCTTCGCATAAGGGTCGGTCAGCAGTTTTGCCGGATCGAACCAGTGACCGCGCGACGGCTCATAAGGTCCATCCGCGCGCAGGCCGTAACAGGCGCCGGCCTTCAACCCCGGCACGAAACCGTGAAAGATCGCGCCGTCGCGGCCCTTAAGTTGCCAGCGCTCAACTTCCCTGCCGTTGTCGGGATCGAAAGTGCAAAGCCAGATCGTCTCGGCATGGCGACTGAAGACAGCGGCACAGCCACCGTCTTCATTCAAAGTCACGCCAAGCGGCGTATCAGTCCCAGTCGAGAGCGCAGACGCCTCGCGGATCATGGATCAGGAGGCGCGCCAGAACGGCACTTTCCAGATTTCCTCGGCATATTGCTTGATAGTCCGGTCCGATGAGAACCAGCCCATATGGGCAGTGTTGAGGATCGCCTTGCGCCACCAGTCGGACCGATCGGCCCAAAGCGCATCGACGCGCCGCTGTGCCTGCGCATAGGAGGCATAGTCCGCAGCCACCATGAACCAGTCACCGTTGTAAAGGCTATCGACGAGATCGCGATAGCGCGACGGATCCTCCGGCGAGAACGCTCCTGTGCCGATCGAGGCAAGCGCTTCCTTGAGCGCCGGATCGGCTTCGATGACGGCGCGCGGGTTGTAGCCCGCATTGCGCCGATCCTCGACTTCCGCAGCCGTCATGCCGAAGATGAAAATATTGTCGGGACCGATGCGCTCGCGCATTTCCACATTGGCGCCGTCGAGCGTGCCGATGGTGATGGCGCCATTGAGAGCGAACTTCATATTGCCGGTGCCCGACGCCTCCATGCCCGCCGTCGAAATCTGTTCCGACAGATCGGCGGCCGGAACCAGGATTTCCGCCAGGCTGACGTTGTAGTTCGGCAGGAAGGCGACCTTCAGCAAACCCTTCACCGCCGGATCCGCATTGACGACCTTGGCGACGTCGTTGATCAGCCTGATGATCGACTTGGCAGTCACATAGCTCGCCGCCGCCTTGCCGGCGAAGAACTTGACGCGCGGCGCCCAGTTGCGGTTCGGCTCGGCGCGGATGGCGTGATAGAGCGCCACCGTCTCGACGATGTTCAGAAGCTGGCGCTTGTATTCATGAATGCGCTTCACATGAATGTCGAACATCGCCGCCGGATCGACACGCACGCCAAGCTGTTCGAACGTATATTCGGCCAGCGCCTCTTTGTTGGCGCGCTTCACCGCGGCGAAGCGCTCCTTCATCACCGGATCATCGGCATATTTTTCGAAAGCGGTGATGTGCTCAAGATCGTCGAGAACGCTGCTTCCGATCGCCTCGCAGACGATCTCCGCAAGTTTCGGATTGGCATGGGTGAACCAGCGCCGCGGCGTGATGCCGTTGGTCATATTGGTGATGCGGCCGGGCAGAATCTGATTCAGATCCTTGAACACGGTCTCCTTCATCAGTTCGGTATGCAGCGCCGACACGCCATTGACCTTGTGCGAGCCGACATAGGCGAGATTGCCCATGCGCACGCGCCGGCCATGGCCCTCGTCGATCAGCGAAATCCGGGAAATGCGCTCGGCGTCCTCAGAATGCGCCACCGGAAATTTCTTGCGGGCTTCGTCGAGCGTATGCTGATTGATCGCATAGATGATCTGCAGATGGCGCGGTAGCAGGCGCCCCATCAAATCGACCGGCCAGCTTTCCAGTGCTTCGGGCAGAAGTGTGTGGTTGGTGTAACAGCAGGCTTCCCGGGTCATGTGCCAGGCTTCATCCCACGGCAGCCCATGCACGTCGATCAGCAGGCGCATCAGCTCTGCAATGGCGATCGAGGGATGGGTATCGTTGAGCTGGATCGAGGCCTTTTCATGCAGGCTGCGAATGTCGCCGAAGCGCTGCATGTGCCGGCGGATCAGGTCCTGCAGCGACGCAGAGGTGAAGAAATATTCCTGACGCAGGCGAAGCTCCTGTCCTGCCGGCGTCGCATCGGATGGATAAAGCACGCGCGAAATGCTTTCCGCCCGCGTGCTGTCGGCCATGGCGCCGACATAGTCGCCGCGATTGAAGGCGTCGAGGCGGATCGGATCGACGGCGCGCGCGCTCCACAGGCGCAGCGTATTGATCATCCGCCCGCCCCAGCCGACGACCGGCGTGTCATAGCCCATGGCGAGAACGATTTCCGACGGCTGCCAGGACCGGCGCGCCGTGCCGTCCCAGCCACTGTTCATGCTGACCGAACCGCCAAAGCCGATTTCGTGTACGATCTCCTGGCGCAGGAATTCCCAGGGGTTGCGGAACGACAGCCAGTCTTCCGGCACCTCGATCTGTCGGCCGTCGATGATCTTTTGCGAGAACAGGCCGTGGTCGTAGCGGATGCCGTAACCTAAACCGGAGACGCCGACCGTTGCCATGCTTTCCATGAAGCAGGCGGCGAGCCGGCCGAGGCCGCCATTGCCCAGGGCGGCGACAGGCTCAAGCCCGGCAATGGAAACGAGGTCGACGCCCAGCTCACGCAAAGCCTCGCGCATTGGCTCGGTCATGCCCAGATTGCCGAGGGCGTCCTTGAACAGGCGGCCGATGAGGAATTCGAGCGACAGGTAATAGACGCGCTTGCGCCCGCTGCGCTTGGCTTCGCGGACGGTGCTCATCCAGCCGTCGACGATGCGGTCGCGCAGCACGAAAATCGCCGCCGTCAGCCAGTCGTGGTCGCGCGCCGTCGCCGCGTCCTTGCCGATCGAATAGGCAAGCTTGGAAATGATTTCGGATCTCAGAGCCTGCACCGACATCTTGCGATGGGCCGCCAAAGTGGCGATCGAGCCCTGAACCATATCCTGCTGTTCCATATCCACCTGGGCGTTTTGTCCGGCGCGCACGCTCATTCATTCAACTCCTGCATCTTACCGAATTAGGGTCAAGGTTGCACAAGGGAATGAAGATTCCTCCAATTGGAGCCAATCCCTCAATCTTCACGAAACATTCTGAAGAGCGGCCAATGAGGGACAGCGAAGATTGATTTAATACTTTATGATTTCTAATCATCGCTATGAATTAGCGTAGTTTATTTAAAATCTTATGTTTAGACCTCGCCACTGGATTACCTATCGAACGGCAAGGAATCCGAGCGATACGATAGTCCGACTTTAATCTGTGGCTAACTACGACGAAGCGAAAGCCACAAAGAAAACAAAGTTTGCGTGCGATCGGGAACGAACTTGCCACGCGCGCGTTTTGTGCAAAGCGGGAAGACGCGACAAATTGTCTTCGCGACTGCGGTAAACGCCGAAAATCGTGGCGCAATCTCGCATCATCTGGTAAATGTTAACCCGCCGCTAACTGGCGGGCGTTAAGAATTGTCCCATCGGCTTTCTTTCCCCGGCGTTGCTCTTCATGAGTTGCTTGACTCCGAATCCCCATCCGGTTGCCTTCACAGGCCTGGGTGACCTGTCTGCACGAGTCGCGGCCACCCCGCGCGGTAAACGAAAAGTCCTCTTCGTCACCTCGGAAATGTCGGACTTCGTCCAGACCGGCGGTCTGGGTGAAGTGTCCGCCGCCCTTCCTCGCGCGCTGCGTTCGACCTGCGATGTCCGCGTGCTCATTCCCGGCTATCGCCAGGTGCTTGCACATAACCAAGCCATCGAGCCTGTCGCGCATCTGCCGGGCCGTGGCGAAATTCCCGCCTGCGATCTCGGACGCATGACGACGCCGGATGGCCTTATCGTCTACGTACTGATGGCGCCACGCCTCTACAATCGCGACGGAACGCCTTATCTCGACATCCGCGGCAAGGATTGGATCGATAACGACATCCGGTTCGCCCGCCTCGGCCTTGCCGCCGCCGATATGGCGACCGGCTTTGGCGACCCCGGCTGGCAGCCCGACAATCTTCATCTCAACGATTGGCCGACTTCGCTTGCCGCCGGCTATCTCGCCTGGCGCGGCAGCGCGGTGCCGAGCATCCTCACCATCCACAATCTCGCCTATCAGGGCTCGTTTGATGCCGAGAGGCTCGGCGCGCTCGGCATTCCGCAGGACGCGTTTCGCATCGATGGCGTGGAATTCTATGGCAAGCTGTCGTTCCTCAAGGCCGGCTTGCACTACTCGTCGCATCTGACCACGGTCAGTTCGACCTATGCCGCCGAAATCACCACGCCGGAATTCGGCTGCGGTCTGGATGGGCTTCTGCTCAAGCGCTCGCGCGAAGGCCGCCTGACCGGCATCGTCAACGGCATAGAAGACAACTGGAACCCACAGCAGGACGGGCTCGCCAGCGATATATTCGATGCAGCACGCTGGAAGAGCCGCCATGCCGATTACGTGCGCGGCACCTTTGGGCTGGATCTCGCCCAGGGGCCTCTGTTCGCCATCGTCTCGCGCCTCGTTCACCAGAAGGGCGTCGACCTCGCCATCGAGGCCGTGGAGACTATCGTCGCCAACGGCGGCCAATTGGTCGTCACCGGCCAGGGCGATCCCCGGCTTGAAGATGGGATGCGCGAACTCGCCCAGCGTCACCGGGGCGCCGTCGGTGTCAAGATCGGTTTCGACCGCAGCGAAGCGCGCGCCATGTTCGCCGGCAGCGATTTCCTGCTCATGCCGTCGCGGTTCGAGCCCTGCGGCCTTAGCCAGATGTATGCGCAGAAGTTCGGCTCGCTGCCGATCGCCCATCGCACCGGTGGGTTGGCTGACACCATTTCCGACGGCCAGACCGGCTTCCTGTTCGGTGCGCCGACCGCCGGCGGCCTCAATATGGCGGTCAAACGCGCTTTCGAGGCGTTCGTTTCCACCAGCCGGTTTGAACTGATGCGCCGCACCGCCATGGCAATGAAATTCGGCTGGGATCATTCCGCCAGTCGTTACGCCGACACCTATCGGATGGCCGAAGCAGGCTGATTTCACGGCGCAGGCATTTCCCCAGCATGGTTTTGTCACGGCAACGGCTTTCGTCCGCCGCAGTTT
>JAQGJO010000437.1 GCA_028290595.1 Hyphomicrobiales bacterium
TGCTCGAGCCGGAAGTCGTCGTCGCCGAACTGCATCGCGTCCTCAAGGACGACGGCCTGGTCTATGCCGATACGCCGTTCATGCAGCCGGTGCACGCCGGCGCTTACGACTTCCAGCGTTTCAGCCCGAGCGCGCACCGCTGGCTGTTCCGCAATTTCAGCGAGATCGACGCCGGCGCTGTCGGCGGCGCGGGCGTTTCGCTGATCTGGTCGTATCGCTATTTCCTGCGTGCGCTGGGGCTCGGCAACAAATTATCGACAGCGCTGTCGCTGCCGTTCTTCTGGCTGCGCTATCTCGACCGCTTCACCAAGCGCCGGGAAAATCTCGACGCGGCCAATGGCGTATTCTTCTTCGGCATGAAATCGCAGGTGAGCCTGCATCCGAAGGACATCATCGCCTATTACAAGACGTCCGGCGAAGCGCGTCGCGCCCGTCCGGTCAATGTGGCGACCGGCTCGGCGGCGACCGGCCCGGCCATCGCCACAGCGCCCACTGCCGCCTCCATTGCAGCGGATCGATAAGCGTGCGGAACGGATCGTAACCGCTTTTCTCCATGGCGTTGAGCCAGAGATCGACAAGCGCCAGCGGCGCGAACACCGGCTGAATGTCAGCCGGCAGTGCCGCCAGCCCGGCACGCGCCGCCTGCAGATGGTGGCGCACCCTGCCCCTGAGGTCCGTTAGAGCATTGGCAAGCGCCGGTGATGACACGCCCGCGGCGGCGGCTTCGACGAGCGCGCCGTTGCGGCTGAGCACGTCAGCTGGCAGATAGCATTGGCCACGCGAGGCATGCCATGGCAGCGCGCGCAGCAAGCCGGCCATCGCGTAGGCGCAGCCGGCATGTCCCGCCACATCGCCGCCGCCGGGATCCTTGCCGTCGGCGCAGATAATCGCGGCGAGACGGAACAGCGACGAACAGGTCTCGCCGCAATAGCCCTCAAGATCGTTCAGCGACGGCATTGGATCGTCGTAAAGATCGAAGCGGCGCGCTTCGATCAGATCGACAAGCGCACCGCGTGGCAGATTGAATTTGGCGATCGTCGCCAACAGGGCCTGCGACACAGGGTTCGCCTCGGCTTCGCTCTGCCGCTCGCCCTCGATTGACTCACGCCACCATTGCAGGCGGATTTCGCCAATCCGCGGCTCGGAGATGATTTCGCGCAGGCGCCCGACTTCATAGGAAAAGGCGTAAAGCGCCAGCACGTGCGGACGCCATAGCGGCTTGACGAACAAGGTCGCCAGCCATCGGTCGCGGTCCATGTCGCGCACCAGCGTCTCGCAATGAGCATAGGCCGCATCGAGATCACTCATGGTGCTGCAATCAAAGCTGCGGCGACCTTGCGGCGTTCTCCCAAGAGGATGTTGTAGGTCGAGACCGCATGACCCGTGGCCATCGGATCGAATCTGATGCCATGGCGCTTCAGGCGTTCGCGCACGGCGGCGGGCACAGGGACAATCGAACGTCCGGTGCCGATCAGCAGAAATTCGACACTGCCTTTGGGCTCGTCGAACAGCGGCTGCAGGCTGGCGACATCGAGCGCCTTCATGTCATCGATGCGCCAGGCGCTGATGCCCGACGGCAGAACCAGAATCGAGCCGCGATGCGACATGCCGGCGAACCGAAATCCGCCGGCGCCGTAGCCCTCGATCACAGCCTGACCGGGAAAGAATCCTTCATAACGGGGTGCAGTCATCAGAACCATCCCGCACTAGACGCGTTCTCCGATCCAATCGAATCGGAGAACGCCAAAGCGATCAGGGCGTCGGCGGCTTGCTGTCGGGGCCATGTCCCGGCGCGCCAAGATAGATCAGGATCGGCGAGCAGATGAAGATCGACGAATAGGTCGCGACGATGACGCCCCACATCATAGCGAGCGAGAACGACTGGATGACATGGCCGCCGAAAAACACGAGCGCCAGAAGCGCCAGGGTCGTCGTCGTCGCCGTCATGATCGTGCGCGACAGCACGGCATTGATCGACATGTCGATGATCTCGGTCATGGTCGCGCGGCGGTATTTCTTCAAGATCTCTCGAATACGGTCGAGCACGACGACGGTCTCGTTGAGCGATAGACCGACGACGGTCAGGATTGCCGCAATCGACGTGATGTTGAATTCGAGCTGGGTGATGGCAAAGAAGCCCACCGTCAGCAGAAGATCGTGCATGGTGGCGATGACGGCCGCCACCGCGAGCTGCCATTCATAGCGGAACCAGAGATAGATCAGCACGGCGAGCACGGAAACGACGACGCCGAGCGTTCCCGATTGCACCAGTTCGCCGGAGACGCGCGGGCCGACCACTTCGACGCGGCGGAACTCATAACCGTCGCCGACGGCCGCTTTCACCTTATCGACCGCATCCTGCTGCGCCTTGTCGCCGCCCGGCTGCAGGCGCACACGCAAGGTCACGTCTTGATCGCCGCCGAAGGCCTGCACTTCGACTTCGCCGAAGCCAAGACGATCGCCAAGCTGGCGCAATTGAGCAAGATCGGCATGGCCACTCTTGGCGCGCAATTCCAGCAAGGTGCCGCCGGAAAAGTCGATGCCGAAGTTGAGGCCGATGACGAGAAAGGCGACGACCGACGCGATCGACATGAAAGCCGAGAATGGATAGCTCAAGCGCCGCAGGCGCATGAAGCCGAAATGCATATCGTCGGGAGCCAGGCGAAACCGAAACATAGGCAACTTTCTGCGTCAGATGGGAATGCTGGTGGGTCGCTTCCAGCGATACCACAAGGCGATCATCATCCGCGTCATCGTCACGGCAGTGATGACGGAGGTGATGATGCCGAGCCCAAGCGACACGGCGAAGCCGCGCACCGGACCAGACCCCAGGAAATAAAGAATGACCGCGGCCACCATCATAGTCGAGTTCGAGTCGATGATGGTGGCGAAGGCGCGATTGAAGCCTGCCTCCAGGGCGGAGACGACCGATCGCCCCGATCGCGCCTCTTCACGGATACGTTCGTAGATCAGCACGTTGGCATCGACCGCCATGCCGATGGTCAGAACGATGCCGGCGATGCCGGGCAAAGTCAGCGTCGACTGCAGCAGGACGATGCCGGCGAAGATCATGGCGATGTGGACGGTCAGCGCGATATCGGCGAAGACGCCGAACGTGCCGTAGGTCATCAGCATATAGAAGATGACGAGCCCCGCCGCCACATAGGCGGCGCGTTTGCCGGCGTCGATCGAGTCCTGCCCGAGACCGGGGCCGACAGTGCGTTCTTCAACGACGGTCAGCTTCGCCGGCAAGGCGCCGGCGCGCAGCAGCACGGCAAGATCATTGGCCTGCTGCACGGTGAAGCGGCCGGAGATCTGACCGGAGCCGCCGGTGATCGGTCCCAGGATGCGCGGCGCCGAAATGACCTTGCCGTCGAGCACGATGGCGAAGGGCTTGCCGACGTTCTGGCTGGTGACTTCGCCGAAGCGCTTGCCGCCGCGAATGTTGAAGCGGAAATTCACCACCGGTTCGCCATTGCGGCTGTCGAAACCGGCCTGCGCATCGGTCAGGTCTTCGCCCTGCACCATGACGCGCTTTTCGACCGGATAGGTAGCGACCACCCGCTCGCTGTTCTTCACGTCCTTCTCGTATTCGTTGAGCATGTCGACGTCGGCCGGGTTGTAGCCCGGGTCGGCGACAAGACGGAATTCGAGTTTCGCGACCGCACCCAGAAGGTCCTTCAGGCGCTGCGTATCCTGCAGGCCCGGCACCTGCACCAGCACGCGATCGGCGCCCTGACGCTGGATGTTCGGCTCCACCGTTCCAAGCGAATCGATGCGGCGGCGCAGCACTTCGATCGTCTGATCGACGGCGCGGCGCACCCGTTCGAGAATGCCTGCATCACTCAAGGTCAGTACGACCTGACCGTCGGCGTTTTCGCGCACATCGAATGTCGCCGGGCTGGCGATGCCGAGCGCAGAAACGCCGGTCGGCTGCGCCTGCTGGCGCACTTTTGTCAGGACCGCAGCGCGTTCGGTCGCGTCGCTGAGACGGAACTGGATCGAACGACCGGAAGCGCCGATGCCGCCGACGAGGCTGCGGGCGCGCGCCTCGCGGAGAATGCGGCGCACATCGTCGCGCAGGTTTTCAAGCTGTGTGCGGGTGACGTCGGCTGAATCGACTTCAAGCAGGATATGCGCGCCGCCCTGCAGATCGAGGCCGAGAACGATGCCCTGGAAAGGCACCCATTTCGGCAACGACGCAGCGACGGAGTCCCGCGTTTCCTTGGTCAGGAAACTCGGGGCGATAATCAGGAACGTCAGCAGTGTCAGCAGGAGGACCGAGGCGACCTTCCAGCGGGCGAAGCGCAGCATGCTCTGTTTCCGGTTAAGAGGGGCGATCTGCCCAGATCAGTCCTTGACGGGCTCGCCCTTGGCGCGGACTTCGGAAATCAGGGCACGGACCATACGCACGCGCACATCCGGCGCCAGTTCGACTTCGATTTCATTGTCGTCGATGACCTTGGTGACCTTGGTGATGAAACCCGCCGAGGTGATCACGGTGTCGCCGCGGCGCACGTTCTTGATCATCTCCTGATGGGCCTTCTGGCGCTTTTGCTGCGGCCGCAGGATCAGGAAGTACATGATGACCAGGATGATGCCGAACGGCGCAAGCTGGGCGATCATGTCCATCTGGCTGCCGCCAGCGGTCTGCGCATAGGCCGGGGTGATAAAATTCATCTGAGCAACGGCTCCATTGGGGGCTTCATCAAGCGGAATCAAGGCGGGAAACCGTTGCTCGCGCCACGGTCCGGAATTCGCGCGGAATATAACCAGCGCGGGCCGTAAAGCAATGGCGCGGCCAATACGGTGGGGGTTGTCCCGGGAGAACCGGGCCGCCTACTGCCTACCACCCATGCTGCTGCCCCATGGACCTGCGCGTGCCGGCAGGCTAAACCGCGCTGCATGAAGGACCGAACGGATTCAGACCTCTTGCGTGCAAATTCCGAACTCATGCCGGTGCTTGAGCGCATTGCCAGCGCGCTCGAGCGGCTGGCCCCTGCCGCCGATACCAAGCCGAACCTCGATGCCGCCGATGCCTTCGTCTGGCATGCGACAGGGCATATTCTGCAGCCGGTGCCCAAGGTCAACCGGGTCGATCTCGTGCTTTTGAAGGGCATCGACCGGGTCCGCGACCAGCTTTACGACAATACGCAGCGGTTCGCGAAGGGTCTGTCCGCCAACAATGCTCTGTTGTGGGGCGCGCGCGGCATGGGCAAATCGTCGCTGGTCAAGGCGATCCATGCCCAGATCAACCTCGAGCGGGCTGCGGGATCACATGCGCTCAAGCTGGTCGAAATCCACCGCGAGGATATCGAAAGCCTGCCGGCGCTGATGACGATCGTGCGAAATTCGCCCCAGCAATTCATCGTCTTCTGCGACGATCTTTCCTTCGATTCTGACGACACCTCGTACAAGTCGCTGAAAGCCGTGCTCGAAGGCGGCATCGAGGGCCGGCCGGACAATGTGGTGTTCTACGCCACTTCGAATCGCCGCCACCTGCTGCCGCGCGACATGATGGAGAACGAGCGCTCGACCGCGATCAATCCGCATGAAGCGGTGGAAGAGAAAGTCTCGCTGTCGGATCGTTTCGGCCTCTGGCTCGGCTTCCACAAATGCAGCCAGGACGAATATCTCGCCATGGTGTCGGGCTATGCGGCGCATTTCGGCCTCGACTATCCGGCCGACGCCATGCGCGCCGAAGCGCTGGAATGGGCGACCACGCGCGGCGCCCGCTCCGGCCGCACCGCCTGGCAATATATCCAGGATCTCGCCGGCCGGCTGGGCAAGCGGACGGCTTAAGTCGGAATAATCCGCCTAATCAGATATGTAGGACGGAAATCTAAGATATAGATTCATCCGCGCACTATCTCATGGAATGCAATCCTCTCGGCTTCCGATCTCGCAACTATCGCTGTCATGACAAATATGATAGCGTGTATTGGCAATGAGGATGTTCGCAATGAATTTGCAAATCCGGGACCCACGCGCTCATGCGCTAGCCCGCCGATTGGCCGAGAAGCGCCAGATCTCACTGACCGAAGCGGTGATCGAAGCGCTCGAGGCGCAATTGAAGCAGGAAAATGCCCAGGTGCCACTGGCGAAGCGGCTGGCAGAGCTCGCCGACGAACTTGCGACCAAGGCAAAGCCCGGTGGCCACGATATGACCAAGGATGAGATCGACGACATGTGGGGCCATTCCTGATGTTCGTCGACACCTCGGTCGTTGTCGCCATTCTGTCTAGTGAAGACGATGCCGCGGAATGGGCCGACCGCCTGGAACAGGCGCCTCGCCGGATGACAAGCGCCCTCGTGGTGCTCGAAGCGGTGATGCGGCTCTCTACCAAACTTTCCGTCGAGCCTATGGAGGTCGAGGCTATCATCGGCGACTTCCTGCGCGAGGCAGAAATCGAGACTGTTCCAATTGACGCCGAAGATGGCCGGATCGCCGTTCAGGCCTTCGCAAACTATGGAAAGGGAAGAGGGCATCCGGCGCAGCTCAATCTGGCCGACTGTCTTTCCTATGCCTGTGCCAAGAACCGCGGCGTACCCCTGCTCTACAAGGGCAACGACTTTTCTCAGACCGACTTGGCCTGAAGCGCGCGCAGGCAATGACTGCAAATGAGAAAGGCGGCGAGGCCTTTCTTCGGACCTTGCCGCCTTTTTTCGATCCGGCTCACGTGTCTCGCGGAAGCCGGAGCAAAACTGTTTCTGTAATTAAAGACCTGCCAGCGTTAAAGACCC
>JAQGJO010000464.1 GCA_028290595.1 Hyphomicrobiales bacterium
GGCCGAGACATCGGTGAAATATGTCACCCTGGAACTCGGTGGCAAGAATCCGCTTGTCGCTTTCCCTGACGCCGATCTCGACAAGGTCGCGGCAGCGAGCGTCGGCGGCATGAACTTCGGATGGCAGGGACAGTCCTGCGGCTCGATGAGCCGCATCCTGCTGCAGGAAGACATCTACGATACGGTCGTCGAGAAGATTCTCGATCGGGTGCGCAAGATCAAGGTAGGTCATCCGCTCGACAGCACCACCAATATGGGGCCGATCAACAACAAGGCGCAGTATCAGAAAGTCTCGAACTATATCGCCATCGGCAAGCAGGAAGGCGCCAAGCTGCTGCTCGGCGGCGGACGTCCCAAGGGCGATGAATTCGAGAAAGGCTACTGGCTGGAGCCGACCGTGTTCGGCGACGTCACGCCGGACATGCGGATCGCCAAAGAGGAAATCTTCGGGCCCGTCATGTCGCTGATGAAGTTCAAGACCGAAGCGGAGGCGATCGAGAAAGCCAATGCGATCGATCTCGGATTGACCGGCGCCGTGTGGACGCAGGACATCTCGCGCGCCTTGCGGGTCTCGCAAGCGATCGAGGCCGGCTATGTCTGGGTCAACGGCGTGGGAACGCACTTCACCGGCGTGCCCTATGGCGGCTTCAAGAATTCAGGTGTCGGCCGCGAAGAGGGACTTGGCGAGCTTCTCAGCTATACGGAAGAGAAGGTCATCAATCTCTGCAACGGCGGTATCCGCGGCATGTGAAACTGTAGGAAACAACCCAAAAGCCCTCATCCTGAGGAGGCGCGTAGCGCCGTCTCGAAGGACGGAGGCGTCAGGCGGCAACCTTCGGGCTGCCGCTGATGAGACTTGATGCAACGCGCTCGGTACGTCTTCCTCACACGCCCCCGTCCTTCGAGACGCCTGCTACGCAGGCTCCTCAGGATGAGGGCTTCTGTGAGCTAACTGCCAATTGAACGACCTCTCTATCAGATGACGTCGCGTGCTTCCGTGTTTGACCTTTTCATATCAGCGCTATATCCTCTTCGATATAGCGATCCCGCTCTTGCCGTAAGCCAGAGCGCGTTTGGGCACGTCGGTCCCCGAAGCGATCTTTATCCCGCCATTTTCCATTCAATCTGGAGGTCGCCGTTGCGCGCGCTCATTCGTACATTTCAAGCTTTTGCTCTTATCAGCGCTGTCAGCGTTTCGTCCCTGGCCACCAGTATTGCCGCCAAGGCGCAGGAGCCGCTGGTCGTATTCGCGGCGGCCAGCCTGAAGGATGCGCTGGATGACGCAGCGAAGGCCTTCAAGACCAGCGATAATACCGATGTGAAGCTGAGCTACGCCGGCTCACTGGCGCTGGCGCGTCAACTTGAGCAGGGCGCGCCCGCCGATATTTTTGCATCAGCCGATCAGGATTCGATGAATTACGCCGTCAGCAAGAACAGCATCAAGACCGACAGCCGGTTCGATCTCCTGCAGAACCGTCTGGTGTTCATCGCCGCCAAAAACTCGAACATTCAGTCCATCGGGTTGACTGTCGATGGGTTGAAGCAGGCTGTCGGCACGGGCCGCATTTCCACCGGTGAGGTCAACACGGTACCGGTCGGCAAATACGCCAAGGCTGCCTTGCAGAAGCTCGGACTGTGGAGCGAAGTCGAGCCGCGCCTGGCCCAGTCCGACAACGTCCGCGCCGCGATGAACTTCGTCACCCGCGGCGAAGCCCCGCTCGGCATCGTCTACGCCACGGACGCCGCAGCTGAACCGGGTGTGCGCGTCGTCGCGACGTTCCCGGCCGATTCGCATCCGCCGATCGTCTATCCGTTTGCGCTCACGGCGGGGACGAAAAATCCGGCGGCGCCGAAGTTCCTGGCGTTTCTGCGCACCGATGCCGCGCGTACGATTTTCGAGAAGCAAGGCTTCACGGTTCTAAAATAGAGAGGCAACACGATGAAAATCAGCGCGCGTAATATCCTGAAAGGCAAAATCGTCGACGTGGTCAAAGGCGCGACGACGGCGCATGTTAAAATCGATGTCAACGGCACGATCGTTACCGCGACGATCACCAATGACTCGGTCGATGGGCTGAAGCTCAAAAAGGACTTGATGGCCTATGCGGTCATCAAGGCTTCCGATGTCATGGTCGCCATCGACGACTAAGACTGAGCCCGATCAATCGCCCTTGGTGCTTGCGGCGTCGGGTCTGATGGCGGCAGGCAGAGGCTCCGGCGGCGCCGGTGCTTTGATCTGGGCGCCGAGCAGCGCAGCGGCTGCTTCCGAGCGGCGGATCAGGCTGTCGGTGTCGAGGATGAAGTTGGGATTGTCCCAGGGGCCGGTCAGATTGAAATTCAAAATCGAGCCGTTGCTGCCGTTCGGCATGGCTTCCGGCCGACGGGCCGGCGACACGCCGATGTCGAGCCTGAGGCTCTGCTCAGGAAGATTGAACGCACCGCCGACGTCGAGGCCGACGCCATAGCCGGTGACATGGCCCTTATCCAAAGTGAGAATGCCGTTGGTGATGTCGGCGGCGACATCGGCCGATTGGAAACTCGTGCTGCCGATACGGACTTCGGTCGGCACCGAGAGCGGACGTTTCTCCGAGCGGCGCAGCGCCTGCTCGGCATCGATGCCGGCAAGCTCGCCGTTCTTGACGGTGATGCGGAGCTTGCCGTCGACGGCTTCGATGTGCTGGGCCACCGTGTCACCACTGCTCTGCAACGATATCTCGCCGCTG
>JAQGJO010000530.1 GCA_028290595.1 Hyphomicrobiales bacterium
TTGATTTCAATCTCGGCCTCGCTCCGGCGCGCGCCCTCCCAGATATAATGGCTGGTGATGGCAGCAAGCTGCGCGCAGGCAGCGAGCCTGTCGTCGAGCACCCTCGCGACAATCCGCTGCGCGTTCGCCTCGGTATCGACAGTCGTGATGACAATCGAATAGCCGCTGTCTATGCCGCCTCCGGTGCTCATACCCATCCTTGCAACTCGCGCCGCACGACATGCGCGATGACTTTCATTCCATCCTCGCTATCGTTGAGACAATCGATCCGCGCGAACTTTTCTCCGCCGGCTGCAAGAAAGAAATCACGATTCTCGACGCCGATCTCTTCAATCGTCTCCAGGCAATCGGCCACAAAGCCCGGCGCGATCACAGCGACACGCTTCACGCTCTGACCCGGCAGCGCCTTCATCGTCGCATCGAGATAGGGTTCGAGCCATTTCGCCGCGCCGAAGCGTGATTGAAACACCATCGGCATCCGCGTGGCCGAATAGCCCAACGCCTGGCGCAGCAGTTGCGTGGTGCTGGCGCAATGGCGGTCATAGGGATCACCTTTGTCGCAATAGGCTTGCGGGATGCCGTGATAGGAGACGACGACAGCCTGCGGCTCGAAATCGAGCCTGGCCAGGGCATCGCGCACCGACTTAGCCAGCGCTTCAATATAGACCGGATCGTCGAACCAGGGGGGCGCAATGCGGACGGCGGGCTGCCAGCGCATGGTCTTGAGCACATCGAATACTTTGTCCGCGACCGTCGCGCTCGAAGACGCCGCATATTGCGGATAGAGTGGAACGCAAAGGATGCGGTCGCATCCCTGCGCCTGCAGGACCTCGAGCCGCGACGCGATCGAAGGGTTGCCGTAACGCATCGCCCAATCGACGATAATCGGCCGTGCGCTGGCGCCGAATGCCCCTGCCCGGATCGCAGCGTCGAGCTTCTCGGCTTGCGCCCGCGTATAGGTTCGCAACGGGCTCTCGTCGCGCTCGCGATTCCAGATCGCCTCGTAATTGCGGCCGGAGCGGCTTGGACGAGTCGTCAGAATGATCAGATTGAGCACCGGCCACCAGATCCACCGCGTGAGTTCGATCACGCGGCGGTCCGACAGAAATTCCTTCAGATAGCGGCGCATGGACCAGTAATCGGTCGCATCTGGCGTCCCCAGATTGACGAGAAGCACGCCGACCCGCCCCGCCGCGACGGGGGACGTATTTGGCTGCGCGCCGGTATCTGCCGTTTCAGTCGTCATGAAAGTCGCCGTAGTGGTCCGTAATATAATGTTTCTAAAAAGCACTCGCAGATTTATGGCCGCGCGCTGCGAATGTCGATTCCGCAGTGCAAGCAATCGTGACCTGCCGCATCTGGACATGCCCGCATCTGCTCTCTACCCATATAGGCCGGAAGCAGGCAGATGGATGAGGCAAAGAACCTCACCCCTGCCGACAGCGTCTTTCCGATCCGTTCGGATCGGAAAGACGCGTCTGGTCTATAAAGAACGCATTTTCTTCACGCGAACCGGTGTCCACTTCGCTCGAAAATGCTTTGGAGAGGCCCTATGGCAAAGTTCGAGCAGACCCTGGAGCGCGGGCTGTCACGCCTTGTCGACGTCCGCCCGGACGAAGTCCGCGCCATGCTCTGGGCGTTCGCCTATTTCTTCTGTCTGTTGACCAGCTATTATGTTCTGCGGCCGGTGCGCGACGAAATGGGTGTCGCCGGCGGCGTACGCAACCTGCAATGGCTGTTCACCGCCACATTCATAACCATGCTGGTCGCCGTGCCGATCTACGGCGCCATCGTCGCCCGGCTGCCGCGCTCGAAGTTCATTCCGCTCGTCTATCATTTCTTCGTACTCAATCTTGTCGTGTTCTGGGCGCTGCTGTGGTTCAAGATCGCGCCTGGAGAAGCGGCGCGCGCCTTCTTTGTCTGGGTCAACATCTTCAATCTTTTCGTCGTCTCGATCTTCTGGTCGTTTCTGGCCGATCTGTTTCGCACCGAGCAGGCCAAACGTCTGTTCGGCTTCATTGCCGCGGGCGGCACAGCCGGCGCACTGCTCGGCCCGACGATCACCGTTTCGCTCGCCGGCCTGCTTGGCCCGACACTTCTGCTCCTGGTCGCGGCAGCCTTCCTGGAAATCGCCGTGTTCTGTGCCGCCCGGCTGGAGAAGCGGGCGCTGCTGCAGCGGCCTGATCCCCAAGCCGCTGCGCCTGAAGAAAAGGCTGCGCCGTCAGCCGCTGTCGGCGGCAATCCGTTCGCGGGATTTCTCCTGATAGCCAAATCACCTTATCTCGCCGGTATCGCGCTTTGGGTAATCTGTCTCTCCCTGGCCGGCACGTTCCTTTACTTCACTCAGGCAGAACTGGTGGCGGCTGCCTCCGGCGATCCGGCAACACGTACGCGCATTTTTGCAACGATTGATCTGGTTTCAGGCATCCTGACGCTCATCGTGCAGTTTCTGGCGACAGGGCGGCTCGTACAACGCTTTGGGACTGGCCCTGCCGCTGCATTTCTGCCGGCGATATTCGCCATCGGCTTCGCTTTGCTTGCATCCATGCCGGTTATTGCCATCGCGATCGCGTTTCAGGCCCTGCAGCGCACCGCCAATTTTTCGATCTCCAATCCGGCGCGCGAAATGCTGTTCACCGCCGTCGATCGCGAAGAAAAATACAAGGCCAAGAACATCATAGACGGCGTGCTGTTTCGCGGCGCCGATGCGGTCTGGGCCTGGGCCTTTGCAGCCCTGCGGGGCCTCGGCATGGACACGACCGGCATCGCCGTGGCGACGATCCCCGTCGCGCTGGGCTGGCTGCTGCTCGCCCTCGGCCTGGGCCGCGCGCAGGAACGCCGCTCCGCAACAATGGCAAAATCACAAGATCAAACTTCACAAGCTCAAACAGCAGGAGGTTCGACATGAACGAGCACGAGATGGTCACGCGCCGCACCGCCATATCGCTCGCCGCGGCAAGCGCCGCCACGCTCCTTCCGACCCTGCCCGCTTGGGCGCAGGCGCCAGCGCCGATCTCGCGCAAGATTCCGTCAAGCGGCGAAATGCTGCCGGTCGTCGGCATCGGCACCGCGATCATCTTCGATTTCGAGAACGACAAGACGAAACTCGACGAACGCGCCGAGGTCATCAAGGCGCTCGTTGCCGGCGGCGGCAAGCTGATCGACACCGCGCCCTCCTATGGCAAGGCGGAAGACAGGCTCGGCGAGCTCTTCGCCATCACCGGCTTGCGCGACAAGATTTTTCTCGCCGCGAAAGTCGCCGTTGCCGGTCGCGATGAAACCATCGCCGAGATGAAAGCCTCGTTTCAGAAGATGCGCGTCTCGAAGGTCGAGCTGATGCAACTTCACAACGTTCGCAACCCCAATCAGGACCTTGCACTGTTGCGCGAATGGAAGTCGCAAGGCCTGTGCAAATACATCGGCCTGACGTCGTCGTTCGATCGTGACTATGCCGCCGTCGAAGCCACATTGAAGCGCGAAAAACCCGATTTCTTCCAGATCGACTATTCGATGGTGGATCGCAATTCCGAAGAACGCTTGATCCCGGCCGCCGCCGACGCGGGCTGCGCCATTCTGACAAACCTGCCCTTCGGCCGCGGCAAGTTCTTCCAGAAAACCGCCGGCAAGCCGCTACCAGAATGGGTAGTCAAAGAGATCGGCGTAACGAGCTGGGCACAGTACGGCCTGAAATGGCTGCTCGGCCATCCGGTGATCAATGCGGTGATTCCAGGTACCGACAAGCCGCAATATATGGTCGACAATCTCAAGGCCGGCGTCGGCAACATGCCGGACGCCGCCATGCGCAAGCGCATGGTGGAATATTTCGAAGCTCTGTGAAGCGAACGTTCAGAGCAGGAAGACAAACTAACAGGAGCCCTCATCCTGAGAGCCTGACCGAAAAGTAAGGGCTGTCATTCCAGGGCCGCCGAAGGCGGAACCTGGAATCCAGGAGTCAAGGGCCGTCACGTTGCCCTGGATTCCCGCTCTGCGCTTCGCTTG
>JAQGJO010000070.1 GCA_028290595.1 Hyphomicrobiales bacterium
CGCCTTGTCGGACGTGCCCAGAAACTCTTTTGAGCGGTCGGTGATCGGACCCATGCCTTCCTGCACGGCATAGTCCTGTGTGTTGACGCCTTCGATGCCGGTGAACGTCTTCGTCTTTTGCACCTGCCGGTCGATGAGATAGTCGTTGGAGGCATTCTGCTTCAGACGGAACGTGCCTGGAATGTGGTGTTCCGGACCGCGGCCGGCGCGCGATTCCTGATCGAGCACAAAATCCGGCTCCAGCGGCACGTTCTCGTCGTAGCCATACATCATGTTGTAGACATGGGTACTGGTGTCGTCGATCGGCACCCAGATATGGCCGTCGAAGCGCGGCTTGTTGGACTTGCCGCCTTCGATCTTGATCAGGCTGCCGCGCATCTGCTGGGCCGGCATGATGTATTGATAGACCCGGACGTAGTCCTCCCTGCCGTCCTGCCTGCGCGTCGAGATATAGCGATAGCCGTAGTCGGTGGTCTCCACGTCGAGGCGCGGCGCGGTATCGCGGCTGCGCGGCATCGAGCGATTGCCCAGATCGTTGTTGTGGGCGAAGGACGAATGCGCGGTGTCAAGCCCGCCTTCGAGGGCCTGCAGGAAATTGCAATTCTCGTAAGTCTTGGACACGTAGCAATGGGTCGAGGGCGCCCGCAGCCATTCGTAGTCCGGCGGCGGCGGCACCATCTCCTTGGGGCCCATATAGGTCCAGATCAACCCGCCCTTGTCGATGGCCGGATAGGCCGTGAGCTTCACCCGCGCCTGTAGCGGCGAGCCCGCAGGCTCCGACGGCATATCGACGCAATCGCCGTGACGGTCGAACTTCCAGCCATGATAGACGCAGCGCAGCCCGCACTCTTCGTTGCGTCCGAAGAACAGCGGCGCGCGCCGGTGCGGACAGAAGGCATCGACCACGCCGACATCGCCATTGGTGTCGCGGAATGCGATCAGATCCTCGCCGAGCACGCGCACCCGGATTGGCGCCCCGTCGGCTTCCGGCAACTCCTGCGACAATAGAATGGGTTGCCAGTAGCGCCGCAGCATATCGCCGGCCGGCGTTCCCGGCCCCACGCGCGTCAACCTGTCGTTCTCATCCGGCCTCAGCATTTCTCACTCCCTGTCTTGCGCCGGTTGCGTTGCTCGCGGCCGGCAATTTTCTGCAATCGTACTCCCACCGGCCGGTTGCGCAAGTACATGCGCCTGAAGCAGCGCCCGCAGATTGTGCGGTAAACGAGCAAGTTGTCAGGTTGCCTGATGGTGAATATGCTCACTGATCAGTCCGTTTCGAGGCTGCACACATCGGGAGAACGCTATGAGCAAGGACAAGTACGAATACGAAACGATCAAGATTCAAAAAGATCCGGATGGCGTTACCTGGCTCATCATGAACCGCCCGGAAAAGCGCAACGCCATGAGCCCGCAACTGCATGCCGATTGCAGCGACGCGCTCTATCACCTCGCCACCGACAAGGATGTAAAGGTGCTGATCCTGACGGGCGCGGGCGATGCCTTCTGCGCCGGCCAGGACCTGCGGCTGTTCTTCCGCGCCAATGACAGCAAGCCAGCCGATCGTTTCGCCGCCGGCGAGAACTCCCACAACTGGCGCTGGACGCGGCTGTCGAAATTCCCCAAGGCGACCATCGCCATGGTCAACGGCTATTGCTTCGGTGGCGGCTTCACCCAGCTCATCGCCTGCGATCTTGCGGTCGCGGCCGACGACGCGATCTTCGGTCTGTCGGAAGTCAACTGGGGCATCATCCCCGGCGGCATCGTGAGCTGGAACGTCGTCAACGCCATGAACTCGCGCGACGCCATGTTCTACGCCATCACCGGCGACACGTTTACCGGCAAGGAGGCGGCGCGTATGGGCCTCGTCAACTACTCGGTGCCGGCGGCGGAACTGCGCGAAGACACGCTGAAGCTGGCGCGCAAGCTCGCCGCCAAGAACCCGGCAACCGTTCGCTACACGAAGGAAGGCATCCGCGCCGTCCGCGGCATGTCGGAGGGCCAGGCGGCCGATTATCTCGCCGCCAAGTCCGACGCCCTGCGCTTCAACGACACTGAGGGCGGGCGCGAGGAATCGCTCAAGCAATTCCTCGACGAGAAGAAGTTCCGCCCCGGCCTCGGCAATTACGTCCGCTGAACAAAAGTTCGCGCAAGTCCACAATAGCGACAGGCGGCGCCCCTTGTGCCCCTGTCCAAACCTCGGATCGGCTCTATATCGGCGGGATCTGTCTGAGAGCGAGATGTGCAAGGCCAATGGAAGAGCCAGCCGTAAGGCCTTGCACAGGCCGCATTCCTATGGCCTGAAATATAGATGAACCGCGAACGCACCTGCCAGTGTCGAGCCTTCAAAGCGACGGGAGCAACGCTCCTCATCTGTCTGGCTGCCGGTTGCTTCATGCCAAGCCTCTTGCCCTGCCTACGCGCCGGCGAAGCCAAAGCCCAAAGCGCCGGCAAGCCCCTGCCGCAAACTTCGCCCCTGCCACCGCGCCGGCCATCCGAGTTCGGGAGCCAGCCCGCGATGCCGGCCGAACGTCAGCCAGGCCCCACCGCACCCACAGTCCCCGCGCCAACCGGCGGCGCAGGCTCTCCCGCGCGCACGGCCAACGGGACAGACAGCCCGCCTGACGTTCTGCTCGATCGCGAGGCGATCCGGAGCTGTGGCAGCCAATGGCAAAAGATGAAGATGGACGGCAGTGCGGCGGGCAAAAGCTGGCGCGAATTCTCGCGCGAATGCAGCTCGCGCGGCCCTACCCAACGCTAAGTCGAGGCCGATCTGTCCATAGCGTTTTCCGATCCACTGGATCGGAAAGACGCGTCTGGTTACTAAAAGAGCGCATTTTCTTCACGCGAACCGGTGTCCACTTCGCTTGAAATGCGCTGCCCCGGCAGGCTTACGGCCGGGCAAAAAAATGTCCCCCGAACGTTACCGCGCGGGGGACAAAGGTTGGTGCAAGACCTGAACGAAACGATCTAATGTTGGGTCCCTGGATCCGGCTCCTAAGCCGGGCGTCGCGACCGCCCAAAACATTTCGCTAATGTCTCAAAGGCGCTGAAGAGGTTCAGCGCTCGTAGGGGACCGGCAAGCCGTTACCCTGCAAGCGGCCTTACTTCTTCTTGGCAACCTTCTTCTTGGCTACTTTCTTCTTGGCGACCTTCTTCTTCGCGGTCGACTTCTTCACAGACTTCTTCGCGGCCTTCTTGGCCGGTTTACGCTTAGCTGCCTTAGCCATCTGAGGTCCCCTCTAAGTTGACGGCCGACGAGCCTATTCGTCGGCATCAGGCAAGACATAAAGTAACGAGGTTAACTAGTTGTGCAAGTGACCTACTTGCACTTTGCAGGTTTTGAGCATCGTTCGACACGCTCAACACGCCTATGGAAAGCAGACTCGCAGCTTCGATTCTTGCGCGCGAATGTCTCAAGCCAACGTCCGTCAACAGACATCCGACACGACGTTCGCATCTGCTTGCCGATGTTGAAGCAGCCCATGCGAACAACCGTCTGGACAAGCGCCGACGATCGCAACAAGCCAAGCGATTCGAATAGCGCTCGAATAAAACTCATTGATTCTTATGTAAAACCGGAAAGAGCGCTCCGCATTGGCAGCTCTCTCTCATCACGCGATGCAAGAACCTTGTTGATGCCACGACGAGCATCCGCATGGACGCGCAACACAAGTCAAAGATCGTCGGCGATAGATCGGCAAGGGACGTTGTCGGTCACCTATGCCGACGTCCATGATGCACGAACGCAACACGAGTCGGCAATTTCAAAAGCGCTAAAAATATTTTTGGAAATGCGAAAAAAAAATCGCGCTTTGAAGCCGACTCGAAGACCAAATCGCGCAAACGGTCCGAATCGGGGTCTCCGATTCGAGACGTCAGAGACCTAATTTGCGCTTCAAGAGTTCGTTCAAAGTTTGCGGATTGGCTTTGCCGCCGCTCTGCTTCATCGCCTGTCCGACGAACCAGCCAAGCATGGTCGGCTTCGCCTGGGCTTGCGCGACCTTGTCCGGGTTCGCCGCGATGATGGCGTCGATCACTGCCTCGATGGCGCCGGTATCGGTCACCTGTTTCATGCCGCGCGCTTCGACGATGGCATGCGGATCGCCGCCATCCTTCCAGACGATCTCGAACAGATCCTTGGCGATCTTTCCCGAGATGGTCGAGGCGTCGATGAGATCGAGGATGGCTCCCAATTGCGCGGCCGATACCGGCGAGGCGGCAATGTCGATGCCTTCCTTGTTCAGCCGGCCGAAGAGTTCGTTAATCACCCAGTTGGCTGCCGACTTGGCATCACGCCCGCGCGCCACGGCTTCGAAATAGTCGGCCGACTCGCGCTCGCTTGCCAGGACGTTGGCGTCGTAAGCCTGCAAACCATAGGCGCTCATGAAGCGCGTGACCTTCGCGTCCGGCAGTTCCGGCAGGCCTGCCGCCAGCGCATCGACGAAGGCTTGGTCGAACTCAAGCGGCAGCAGATCGGGATCGGGGAAGTAGCGATAGTCGTGCGCTTCTTCCTTCGAACGCATGGAACGGGTCTCCCCACGCGCCGGATCGAACAGCCGCGTCTCCTGGTCGATCTTGCCGCCGTCTTCGATGATGGCGATCTGGCGGCGCGCCTCCGCGTCGACCGCCTGACCGATGAAGCGGATCGAGTTGACGTTCTTGATCTCGCAGCGCGTTCCAAGCGGTTCGCCCGGCCGGCGCACCGAGACGTTGACGTCGGCGCG
>JAQGJO010000079.1 GCA_028290595.1 Hyphomicrobiales bacterium
CGGGCGAATATTTCATGAAGCGCCTGCAGACCTTGAAGGGCCGTACCATCAAGGAGCAGATCGAAGCCGGCACGATCCTCTGCGGCAGCCCGCAGACGGTGGTGAAGCAGATCAAGCGGCTGCATCAGCATCTCGGTACCGGCCATATCAACATGAACATGAAGCTCGGCACCATGCCGGACACGGCCGTCATCCACGGGATGGAGCTGTTCCGCGACAAGGTGCTGCCGGAAGTGCGGGCCTTGTGAGCAGTTGGATTCAGATAGAACCGAACGGATCAATCACGTGACAGAGATTTCCTTTTCCACGCGCGACGTCGCGCTTTCCAGCGGCCCTTTGCGGGTGCGCAGCGGCGGCAAGGGCCGCGCCCTCGTCCATCTGCACAGCACGGCCGGGCCGCGGCATACAAAGGTGATCGAGGCGATGGCCGACCATCATCTGGTGCATTCGCCGGTCATGCCCGGCTTCGAAGGCACGGCGAAACATCCTTCGGTGACGACGATCGCAGGGCTTGCCGATCTCACGGCAGAATACATCAAGAGCGAATGCGGCGGCGAAGCCGACGTCATGGGCGAGAGCTTTGGCGGATGGATCGCCTTGTGGCTCGCCGCGCGCCATCCGGCGCTGGTCGGCCAGCTCGTGCTCGAAGCCCCGGCGGGTCTGCGCCGCAAGGAGCTGATCGCGGTGCCGAAAGACGACGCGCATCTGTTCAGCATGCGGCATGCGGTTGCTGAGAATGCGCCGAAGGAAGCCAATCCGGATACTCGCAAAGCCAATCGCCAGGCGATGCAGGACTATGCCCAGGGCGTGGAATTCGATGAGGCGCTCGCTGCAAAGCTCGGCGACGTCAAGGCGCGTGCGCTGATTTTGATGGGTTCGCAGGACGGGATCATTCCGCGCGAGAGCGGCCATATCTTGAAAGCCGGCATTCCGCAGTCGCACCTGACCTATATCTGGGGCGCGGCGCACGCGATCGAGTTCGATCAGCCGAAGCGCGCCAGCACGCTCATTCTCGACTTCCTCGATCGCGGCGAAAGCTTTCTGGTGCGTCAGGCGGCCGGAGCCGCCTGACAACACTTGTCTGCGTTGGCGTCTACCGCACGCCGACGTTCATCTCGCCGATCTTCTCGATCCAGGCGTGCATGACATTGCCGGCTTTCACTTCGCTGACGCCGTCGGGCGTGCCGGTCATGATGATGTCGCCGGGATAGAGGTTGTAGATCGTCGAGGCGCGCACGATCAGATCGCGCACATCGCAGATCAGGTCGCTGGTGTTGGAGCGCTGACGCACTTCGCCGTCGACCTCGATGCCGAATTCGAGCTTATCGGGATCGGCGATTTCGTCCGCCGTCACCAGCCACGGGCCAAGCACAGAATAGGTGTCGGCCGACTTGCGCCAGCTGCGGTCCTCGGGACCGCGCACGACCATGTCGAGGCCGATGGAATAGCCGGCCACGTGCGAGATCGCAGCCTCGCGGGAAATGTTCTTGCCGCCCTTGCCGATGACGATGACGAGTTCGACCTCGTGATCGTTGCGGCGATCCGGCCAGTGCAGCTCCACCTTCTCGCCGGCGCCGATCAGGCCGGTCTGCGACTTGAGGAACAGGCCGTATTTATCGATCGGCGTGGCGAAACCGTCGTGGCTGGGCATATGCACGCCATGATTGATGGCCGGATTGCTCGCCTCGTTGACATGCAACTGATAGTTCAGCGGCGCGGCGATGACCCGCGGCGGATTGGCGACGGGCGAGTCGAGCTTGACCGAAGCGAGCGGCAGCGACTTGGCTGTTTTGGCGGCTTCGCGGATCGCCGGCAGCAGTTTGTCCAGATTGGCGATGAACTGGTCGCCAACCGGTAGCGGCCAGCGCAGCGCCGGCAAGGCATCGAGCACACTGGTGACATCGCGCACGGTATCGCCTTCGACCACACCAAGGCGTCCATCGTCAAAGCGGCAGATTTTCATGACTTGCTTCTTCCGGGCTGGCGCCGTTACGGCGCATTCATTCGACGAGCGGCCTAGCGAATCGCGGACCGCTTGGCAAGAATTCGCTGGCCCACAGAAGAAATGGGCGAACACCCAGATACGCCGGGGAAATGTTGAGCTTCAGGCACGCGTTGCTACTTGCAAATTGAGACGCGAATTTTCGAACCGCACCGATTGCAGGCCGGCTTGCTGCGTTCGGTTTAAATTCATTAAAAATCAATCCATTAGCGATCGATCCGACACTTGCCGCGGATTTTCCCGCACGCAGCGCCGTGGAAAGCGCGGTAACAGCGAGAAACTGCCTGTTTTCAACCCTTCCCCCACCTGTTGGGGGGTGCTATCCCCCGGCCATGTCAACCCATAGAATCGAAAACATCCGCAATTTCTCCATTGTCGCGCACATCGACCATGGCAAATCGACCCTGGCCGACCGGCTGATCCAGAGCACCGGGACGATGGCGGAGCGTGACATGGTCGAGCAGGTGCTCGATTCCATGGATATCGAGCGCGAACGCGGCATCACCATCAAGGCGCAGACCGTCCGGCTGGAATACAAGGCCAACGACGGCAAGGATTACATCCTCAACCTGATGGATACCCCCGGCCACGTCGACTTCGCCTACGAAGTCTCGCGCTCGCTGGCCGCCTGCGAGGGCTCCCTGCTCGTCGTCGATGCCTCGCAGGGCGTCGAGGCGCAGACGCTTGCCAACGTCTATCACGCGCTCGACGCCGGCCATGAAATCGTGCCCGTGCCCAACAAGGTCGATCTGCCGGCGGCCGAACCCGAGCGTGTCAAAGAGCAGATCGAAGATGTCATCGGCCTGGATGCGTCCAACGCCGTGGAGATTTCGGCCAAGACCGGCCTTGGCATCGACCTGGTGCTGGAAGCCATCGTCACCCGGCTGCCGCCGCCGCAAGGCGACGAGACCGCGCCGCTGAAGGCGCTGCTGGTCGATAGCTGGTACGACTCCTATCTCGGCGTCGTCGTGCTTGTGCGCGTCATCGACGGCGTGATGAAGCGGCATCAGAAAATCAAGATGATGGGCACGGACGCCTATTACGAGATCGAAAAGATCGGCGTCTTCAGCCCGAAGATGCGAGATCTGCCGCAGCTTGGGCCGGGCGAGATCGGCTTCATCACCGCCCAGATCAAACAGGTCGCCGACACGCGCGTCGGCGACACGATCACCGAGGAACGCCGCGAGACGGCGACGGCGCTACCCGGCTTCAAGCCGGCGCAGCCGGTCGTGTTCTGCGGCTTGTTTCCGGTCGACGCCGCCGATTTCGAAGATCTGCGCGCCGCCATGGGGCGTTTGCGCCTCAACGATGCAAGCTTCTCGTTCGAGATGGAATCCTCCGCCGCGCTGGGCTTCGGCTTCCGCTGTGGCTTCCTCGGCCTGCTGCATCTTGAAATCATCCAGGAGCGCCTGCACCGCGAGTTCAATCTCGACCTGATCGCGACGGCGCCCAGCGTCATCTACAAGATTCACATGAACGACGGCGATGTGATCGAGATGCACAATCCGGTCGACATGCCGGATGTGGTGAAGATCGCCGCCATTCATGAGCCGTGGATCAAGGCGACGATCCTGACGCCGGACGATTATCTCGGTTCGGTGCTGAAGCTCTGCCAGGAGCGCCGCGGCGTGCAGGTCGACCTGTCCTATGTCGGCAAGCGCGCCATGGTGGTCTACGAGCTGCCGCTCAATGAAGTGGTGTTCGATTTCTACGACCGGTTGAAATCGATTTCCAAGGGCTACGCCAGTTTCGACTATGTGATCACAGATTATCGCGAGGGCGACCTCGTCAAAATGTCGATCCTGGTCAATGCCGAGCCGGTCGATGCGCTCTCCATGCTGGTGCATCGCAGCCGCTCCGAATCGCGCGGCCGCATGATGGTGGAGAAGCTGAAAGAGCTGATCCCGCCGCACCTGTTCCAGATACCGATCCAGGCGGCGATCGGCGGCAAGATCATCGCCCGCGAGACCGTGCGTGCGCTCCGCAAGGACGTGACAGCGAAATGCTATGGCGGCGACGCCACCCGCAAGCGCAAGCTCCTCGAAAAGCAGACAGAGGGCAAGAAGCGCATGCGCCAGTTCGGCACGGTGGACATTCCGCAGGAAGCGATTATCGCGGCGCTGAAGATGGATAGCTGAGATCAGCTTCAAAAGATGTTATAAGCTGAAGCTGATGCCCCCGTCCTTCGAGACGCACGCTACGCGTGCTCCTCAGGATGAGGGCTTCTGGTCTGGTCTCTCCATAGCCCTCATCCTGAGGAGGCGCGAAGCGCCGTCTCGAAGGACGGGGGCTACACACGAATCCACGAGGAAACCGCTCATGCTCGTCAAACCGCTCGGCACCATCGCCTCCGTTCGCGCGTCCGCCTCCTATTTCACCGGCACGGTCTGGCAGGATCCGATCATCGAGGCCCCTGCCCCTGCCGGCCAGCGCGCAGTGAAGGTGAATTTCGAGCCCGGCGCGCGGACCTTCTGGCATACGCATCCGCTCGGGCAGACGCTCTACATCACCGCCGGCATCGGCTTTGTGCAGGTGTGGGGCGAAAAGGTACGCGAAGTCCGCGCCGGCGACGTGGTCTATTTCGGGCCGAACGAGAAGCACTGGCACGGCGCCTCGCCGACGATCCGCATGGAGCACATCGCCATGCAGGAAGCCAAGGACGGCAAGCACGTCGACTGGATGGAACAGGTCAGCGACGCACAATATGCGGCGAAGCCTGGCGCGTAATGCAGGCGGTTAGGGCCTGATGTTGTGCTTCAGCCTTGGTGTGTCATTCCCGCCAAGCGAAGCGCAGAGCGGGAATCCAGAGGCAACGTGACAGATCAATGTTCCGGCCCTGGACTCCTGGTTTCCCGCTCGCCCGCTGCGCGGGCGTCGGGAATGACAGCGGTGCGTCAGTTGGCCATTACGACATAGCTGCAGCCGGCTCAACGCCGAGCCGGTAGAACCGGTTCGCCGTTTCGAAAAACAGCGCGTGCTTTTCGTCCGCCGAGCAATCGGCGGCGATCAGCTTGAAGGCGTTCCACAGCGCCGCATAGCCGGTGCCGCTTTTGTCGACGGGAAAATTACTTTCGAACATGCAACGCTCGACGCCGAAGGCCTCGATGCAGGTTTCGACATAGGGCTGCCAGAGCGCCGCCATCTGCGGCGAGGACAGCGGCACCGGGCGGTCATGCAAGCCGAAGCCGGCGCTGCGCATGGCGAGGCCGCCGAGCTTGACGCTGACATTCGGCCGCTTCGCCAGATCGACGATCGCGGCTTTCCACTGCGGGAAGTCGGCCTCGCGGCGGCCGGCGTGAACGCCGATGCCGAGCACGCCGCCGCAATGATCGAGCACGAAGTGTGTGTTGGGAAATGCGCCGGCAAGATCCGCCAGGTCTTGCAGTTGCGTGAAATACATCCAGGAATCGAAGCTGAGATTGCGCGCTTCAAGTTCGCGCACGCCATCGCGAAATTTTGCATCGAGCAAGAGACCTTTGGGCGGTGTCTGCGGCGTCGTCTTGATGGACGTGTCTTCATGCCAGACCGCGGAGTTGCGGATGCCGCGCAGCCTGCCATTGCCCGCCGCCAGCAAGGCGTCGAGCACGGGCGCGGCGTCAGCGCCCAATGTCAGATCGGCGTGGCCGACAATGCCGGCGCAGAGGCGCGACGAGCCGTAGAGGCCGCTGGCGCTGCGCGCCGCAGCGCCGTTGATGAATTCAACTTCGCCGACGCAGCGCATTTCCTCCGGTCCGTCGGCGCGATACATGGAGCGGCACTGAATGAACACTGTGGCGCGGATGTTGTGCCCGGTCCGTACGTCGGCCAGCAATTCATCGAACAGGTAGCGGCCGGTATGGTCCCACAGGTGATGATGCGGATCGATGATCGGCCGGTCCGGGTCAAGAATGGCCTCCTGCTGGGCGGCAAGCCATGTCTCATCGAATACATAAAGCGGCGCGATGGCGGGTGGTGATGTCATCCGGGCGCTCCTCCGCGCAGGCGTTTGTTGGGTGCAGCATGCCACGAGTTGGGGCCGCCGAACAGATTGACCTGCCGCCCACGCTGGCGGATGATCCCGAAAAAGAAAGATCAATATTTGGGGAGGCGTCCATGTTTCTGCGAGCCATCGCGACCGCCGTCCTTCTGGCAGCGCCCGTCGCGACCAGAGCCGACAGCGTCGAGGATTTCTACAAGAGCCACCCGATCCAGATGATCGTCGGCTATGGTGCCGGTGGCGGCTATGACGTCTATGCGCGCATCTTCGCCCGCCATCTCGGCGCGCATATGCCCGGCAACCCGACCGTCATTGTCCAGAACATGCCGGGCGCCGGCAGCCTGCGCGCCGCAAATTATATCTATTCCGTTGCGCCGAAGGACGGGGCGACGATCGGCGCCATTGACCGGCAAGTGCCCTTCTCGGCCCTGCTCGGTACTGCCGGCCAGGTGCCTTTCGATCCGCGCAAGGTGACGTGGATCGGCGCGCTCTCAAGCTATGCCAACGACGCCTTTCTGCTCTACGTCCGCAGGGACGCGCCGGCAAAGACCCTGGAAGACATGCGCCGGCCGGGAGGGCCGGAGACGACGATCGGCGGTTCGGCCGACGGCTCGACCGACAATGACGTCATCAATCTGCTGCGTATCGCCGCCGGCGTGAACCTGAAACTCATCTCGGGCTATCCTGACGGCAATTCGATCTCGCTGGCGCTGGAGCGCGGCGAAGTGCATGCGCGCATGGTCGGCCTGTCTTCGGCGCAATCGACGCGGCCGGAATGGCTCAGGCCCGACAGCATCGTCCATCCGATGGTGCAATTCGGCCGGGCGACACGCCATCCGGACTTTCCCGATGTGCCGACGGCGCGCGAACTGGCGAAGGACGAGCGCTCGCGGCTGATGATCGAAATCGCGGAAATGCCCTACAAGCTGTCGCGGCCCTATATCGCGCCGCCGGGCATTCCGCCGGAACGCACCGCCGCCCTGCAGAACGCTTTGATGGAAGTGGCCAAGGACCCGCGCTTCCTGGAGGAAGCGGCGAAACTGAAGATCGACATCAGCCCCGCCCATGGCAGCGAAGCCGCCACCATGATCGAGCGCATCAGCGCCGCGCCGCCGGAGACGCTCGAAGCCCTGAAGAAACTCTTCGGCGAGCAGAGCCAGCGCTGAATATCAATGCCGATGCGGCTTGCGCAGGCCGAGCCGTTCCATGCGCGGCAGGATTTCATCGCGCAGGATC
>JAQGJO010000102.1 GCA_028290595.1 Hyphomicrobiales bacterium
GATGGCTGCAATTTCTTTTTCAAGATCGGAAAATGCCGGATCGACGAACATCTGCCGATAGCGGGATAAGAATGAGTCCCGGTCTAATTCCGGCGAGGGCATTCCCTTGTAAATTTCTGGCACGTCAATCTCGTATAAAGGAGGGCAACTCTGCTTAACGGACAATCTGCCGAAAAGTTTCGCCGGCAGGACAGCAAGTTTTGGTGCGTTGCGACAACGGAACGATCGGGCCGGCGCCGACGTTCATCGAACCATGGCGAAAATCCTTGCAGATCGAAATTCCCCCGCTGCCCTCGCAAAGCAGTTGAAACTTCGGATCGTCAGCCCAGCGGACCTGCTGCTGTCGCGACGCCGCAGTGGCAAGGGATTTCGGTATTTCGACGAGTCTGGAAAAGGCATCGTCGACAAATCTCTCATCTGCCGGCTGGCATCGCTTGCGGTGCCGCCGGCTTATCGGGATGTGCGCTACGCGCAAGACGAGCGGGCACATCTGCAGGCCGTTGGCTATGATGCGGCCGGGCGCTTACAATATCGCTATCATGCGGATTGGGAGCTTGTGCGTGAAGCGCTCAAGGGCCGAAGGCTGGCGAGTTTCGCACAAGCGCTGCCGAGGATCAGGCGTCACGTCAATCAGCAGTTGAGTGGCAACGATCTGAGCAAGGCTTTCGCTATTGCAGCCGTCGTTCAATTCGTGTCCCTGACCGTCATTCGAGCGGGCAATGAGGAATATGCCAGAGAGCGCGGCACGCGTGGCGCAACCACACTGTTGAAGTCGAACGTGGTTGTCGGCAAAGGCAGCATGCAACTGCGCTTCAAGGCGAAGGGTGCGGTCGGTGTCAACCGGGACATTTCGCATGCGCGTCTTGCAAAAGTCATTTCCCGGTTGCTGGCCCTGCCGGGGCGTCGTCTGTTTCAATACAAAGACGAGGCCGGGATTGTCCGGCAGATTCGGGCTGGCGATGTTAATGCCTATCTGAAGGAGATTGTCGGCGCACCTGCATCGCTGAAAGACTTTCGTACACTCGTCGCCTCTGCGGGCGTCCTGCAGAGTTTGTCTCAGATCGTGCCGGCGGAAAGCCAGCGTAAGCGGCGCAGCCAGATATTGACGGCGGTGAGGGAAGCGGCGGAAGAACTATCGAACACGCCGACCGTGTGCCAGAAAAGCTATGTTCATCGCGCAGTGATCTCCGCATTTGAGAAAGGCTCTCTGCAGAAATATGCAGATGAGCTCAGCGGTCGATCGAAATCCAGACCCGTGGAAATTCTAGCGGAGATCGTTGCAGCGGAGGCGGTTGCGAAGAAACGATCTTCAGTGTCTTCGGCCTAGAGGAAGCGGAAGCACTTATCTAGCGAATTCGACCGTTTCAGGACCCGTCACGCGTATCGTCGCAATTTCGCTGCCATCATGGCGAATGAGACGACCGTAGCTCGGTCGCGCATGCCAGTGCGGTTCTGAATTGAACTGGTGCAGTAGGGCCGTCTTTGCCCGTTCGTAACAAGGCTCATGAACAGGAAGCGGCATATCCGGCACACCAGCATCTCCAGGCTTGTTCCTGAAGAGCTGCAGCCGATTAAATTTGACGGGATTCATATCGACTTCCCCATCGGATAAAGCGAATCTGAATGCAGTATGGCGCAACAGGGATGCAGCGTCACGGCCTCGGTCGGAACACGATCGGGTTATCCCCATTGCGCTGCGCCGTTAAGCATAGTGTCGTAAATTCCAACGTCTTTACGTTACATGCCCGCGGCCGTTAACCTTGGTGGTTGTCTCACTCGACTTCATCGGGCGTTTGGCCAAAGCGCGCGATAATCAATGCCGGCTCGAAGTCGCCGGTCGCAGGGTCGCCGGTGCGAGAAAACGCAATTGCGCCGACGTTCTTTTCCGACATGGCGAGGGCAGTGCGGCGGGCAGCATCGCTCGATTGAAAATCCTTCGGCTCGCCAGCGATGAGATCGCCATCGTCGGACAGTCCGAAGGGCAGGGCGACGTAATAGGTCATCAAAGGCATGGCTATCCATCTGCACGGTCCGGAGTGCGGACATCGGTCTGATTGTATCATGCCTATCGCCGATGCGCTGCCCTGCTTCCGCGCTGGCGTTCAACCACTATCGCTGCTATTCCGGCCCGCTTTGATGCAGGAGAATGCTATGTCCAATCAAAAGCAAGCGGCTGTTCAGGTTTATAGTTTCAGCGGGATGGGCCGCGTCTTCGGTTTCACCGGCGATAGCGCCGGCGCCAATCTGCCGCCCGGCTACGGGCCCTGGGCGCCTTTCAAGACGCTGGAGATGGTCCGCGGCACGCCTGTGCCGGGTGTGAATGTGGACGAGTGCCTCGACGATATCGAAGCGCATGGATTTCACATCACCGATGCGCATGTGCGCATCACGCAGCAGGCGCTTGGCTGAAAGCGGCAGCCCTCACGCCTTGCGCTTTGTTGCCACCTTCTTTTTTCGCGGCAGCGTCGCAGCAAAGGCGAGGCCCTGCTGCACCCAGTCCTGCAAAGCCTTCTCCGTCGCGAAGCCTTTCGCGTCGACAAAGATGAAGCCCTTGGGACTGCGGCCGCCAAACTCCATGCGGCGCGTGTACGGCTTTGTCAGCGCGGCGTCGCGCGCGGCTTCTCCCACGCGTACCAGCAGCGATGAGCCGGTGACGCCGCAGCACATGTTGCCGTCGACCATGAAGACGAGGCCGCCCATCAGTTTGGTTTCGACAAACGCTGTGCGTGTGCTCAGGAGATCACGCACGCGTTGGCACAGGGTTTCGTCGTAAGCCAAGCATCCGCTCCGTTCAGGCAGCTTCCCCCAACAGCAATTCGACCAGGCTCTCGAGGCTCGTCTGCCAGCCGACGGAGGTGTTCTCGAACATGGGCGCGACAATGCCGCTGTGATGCAGGGTGAGACGCGTGCCGCCTTCGATTGGCTCCAGCATGTAGGTGACGATCGACGGTGGCATCGGCCGGCCGACGGGGAGCCAGGTGTGGACGAGTTTGCGAGGCGGATCGATTTCGATGAATTCACCTTCCAGCGCGTAGGGATTGCCGTTACCGATGCCCGAGGCGTGCCATTTGCCGCCGACGCGAACATCGCCCGACCATTCGCGCGTGTCGAATACGCCCGGGCGCACCCACCACTTGGTGATTTCCTCCGACGTCAGCGCACGGAACACGCGCTCGGGCGGAACGTGAATGTCGATGGTGGCGACGATGACGCCGTCGGTGACGTCGGCGATTGCGCGTGCAGTACTCATGTCTCTTCCTCCAGATTGCGTTTCAACTGGTTGAGGCTCGATTGCCAGAAGGCCCTGTAGTCGCCGAGCCAGCCGAAGACTTCGCCAAGCGGCGCGGCGTTGAGGTGATAGACGCGCTCGCGCCCCGAGGGTTTGTCGATGACGAGACCAGACTCGCGCAAGATGCGCAGATGTTTCGAAATCGCCGGCCGGCTGGTGACGAAATTGCCCGCCAGCGCATTGGCATTGGCCGGACCGTCGCGCAGCCGGTCGAGGATCGCGCGGCGCGTCGGGTCTGCGATGGCTCTGTAGGTGCGTTCGCTCAAAATACGCCTCATGGATAATGAGTAACCATATGGTTACATATATTGGCAAGCTTGTCAACCGTCATCCTTCGTTAGTGGTCTTTCCTGTCCTTCATCGCGCCGCCATGCGCCGCGCGTTATGGTCGGGAAACCCCGGAGATTCTCGACAATGACGAAGAGTGTTTTCGCCGTGAAGATTATTGTCTTGGCCGCTTTGGCATGGTGTTCCATGCCGCCGGCTACGGCGACGGCCCAAGATGTGCAGAACCGAGAGAATAAATACACCATGCCGCATAACACCGACAGCGGCAGGTCCTATGTCGAGGAGAAGCCAGACAT
>JAQGJO010000175.1 GCA_028290595.1 Hyphomicrobiales bacterium
CAATAACTTGTCAAAACGGTCTTTTCGCACCGGCTCGCCATCGGTGGGTTCAACCTATGAACGTTGTTCCAAGGTAGCCCGGACTTTTGCGATGACCTCCTGATAATCGGCCTCCCGCTTGTCCTGCATTTCCTGCTGCCGTGCCTTGAATGATGCCACGCGATTGCGGATGTCTTCCCGGAGATCAGTCAGCTTCATCGGCTGCGCAGGTTCCGGGACGATCTGCTTCGGATTTTCAGCGGCTTTCATCTCGGCGTCTACCGCAACGGTCAACTTCGCGGCCAGCTCGGGCTGGTTGCCCGAGACCTCTTTTACAAATGCCAATGTCTCCGCGATTAAACGATCGCGCTCTTCGACCCAACTCATGGCGTCATCATTTAGATTGAGCGACGTTAGTGCAAGCGCGTCAGCGGGTTAAGCCTAACGGGGCACAGTGCAGAATCTGGCTCCGTCGTCGTGTCAGCGCCCATGCGTCTCCAAGCGGCCTGCTGACGCCTTTGGGCGGCTGGCTGTGGGAGGTTCGCCGAAGGCGAACGGGCGTCAAATAAACAGACAGGCTGCGAACGAGGCCGTCAGGCCGAAGAGCAGGGCGCCTGCGCAGAGGGCGCGCTCCCAAACCTCGCGTGCGTGATGTCGCTCGAAGCACTGCCGGCTGAAATACTGGTGAGTGAAGTGGTCTTCCATCTCCGCCTCCCTGAACGGGGATAGAGAATCCTTCATGTGATTCGCCGTCAAGCGGCGTGTGTGTTAAACTGTTAAATAAGCCCCGCGGCGAGTTGAACCAATTTGCCATTCGCGCGACCTAAGCGCGTCTCAATGAGTAAGGGGAATCGCATGACTTTTCGCGAATCCATCACCCGGCTTTTCGGCAGCACCTCAACGCCCGAATCTGAAGAGCGCGCCAGGCGACTGAACGCGTCCATGGATGAGTTTGTGCGGCTACTGCATACCAATGGCTACGACAGCAAAAGCCCCACCACCCCTGGAGAGGTGGCAGGACTTTCGGAACGTCCATCCTGCGCTCAGGACGCTCAGTCTTCCAACCAAGGATTGTGAGAGTCGTTCCTAAGTCACTGCCGGCGGTACCGCGATCGGCTTGCCCGTGTCCTCTTCGGTGCTGCACGGCGGAATAGTGTAGCCGTCCTCCAGCACCGTCTTGCCGTCCACAACATCAACGAGTCCGGCTTCGTCGGCATGTTGCCAGACGTCCTCCTCGGTCGGGAATTCCTGGCTGAGCTTCTGGTCGTCTTCGAATAGCGCGTAGGGCATGTGCCACCTCCGGCGCGGCAACGCGGCGGAGGTTGAGTAGTTCGATCGCAGCGGCCAATCTGCCCACCCGTCAACCGGCCTGTGGAACCTTAATCAGAAGCAGGGATACGCCCGGCCGTCCTGGCCGCGATAGGCCGCGGCTGATTGCTTGCAGCGGGCGGCGAGGGGACCGTCGTAATAGGCGAAGGTGCCCGGCTGCAGACCCGGACCGTAATTGTGCCCGAACTGGATCCGGTAGGGCTGGCCGGGTGCGGCAAAGACGAAGGTTTCGGCGCTGTGATGATGTTTCCAGTGGCGCGCGAAAGCAGGGGTCGCGACCAGCGTCGACAGGATGATGGCTGCACTGAGGAACTTCATCGGGGCTCTCCGGACATGACGACTGCAGATGTCTGCGACAACGGCTGAAGGGATCAGATCACGTTGCGACGGCGATACGCAAGATGTGCGCGGCGCGCGCTTAACGCCTTTCGACCGGGATCAGATCGCCGTGAGAGCGCGTTGCGTTAACGAATCCACGCTGCGATCCCGCGCATTTGAACTTCGCCTGATGCTTGCGCGTTAGGCTTACCGGCAGTTTAGACCGCGCCCTTAACCCATCCTGCCAGGCGTTCGAATATCGTACCGCCGAGATGCAGGACATGGCCATGCGAACCCTCTCAGCACTGCTTTTTGTGATTGCGACCACGCTTCAGGCTGCAGCCGCCGATGGTTTCAACATCGTCGTGCCCGGTCGTCCCGGCGTGCCGATCATCATCAACGGCGTCGATGCGTCCTATCGCGTGATCGAAGGCGATTGGGGCTTGCAGCGCGGCATTCATATTCAACCGACAGTCTATGGCGGTCGTTACGTCGATCCGGTTCCGAATGTCGGCCACTACTATCCGAGCCTCGGCCACAAGCCCGGCTACGGGCGTCTGGAGATCGAGCCGCCGGCCAATCGCAAATTGCCGCAGCCGGCCGAGAGCTTCCACGAGCACTGGTCGGCGAAATCCGCGCCGATGGAGCGGCATAATGAAGTGCCGTTCAATCCACCTGAGGTCATCGTCGCACCGCCGGAATTCCGACGCTGACCGACCAATCACCAACACCAAAAAAGACACCCGACAGGAGAGAGTATTCATGCGTAACGCGATTTCAAAATGGGTTGCGGCATTTGCCGTTGTCACCGCCACTGCCGGCGCAGCGCCTGCAGTGGCCTGCGGCGGCGGCCTGTTCACCTCAAACGGCTGCTCGCCTTGCGGCCAGGCCTATGTCAGCCCCTGCGGCTATGGCGCCGGTTATGAGCGGCTGCCCGATCCGACGCCGGTGACGCGTCAGTATTATTACGCCAATCAGGGCCCGACCTTCAGCGGCCCGGGCATGTTCGCGCCGGTCCCGACCTATCAGGAGACTGCGATCGGCTGGCGCGGCTATGGCCAGGGTTACGGTCAAGGTTACGGTCAAGGTTACGGTTACGGCTATCGTCGCGGCTATTATGGCGGCCCCTATGCCAATCCGGTGAACTACTCCTATGGTCCGGCCTATCGCGCGCCGGCGATCTACAGCTATCCGTCGCGCAGCCAGTATCGTGCGCGCCCGAGCTATCGTTACGGCTACAGCATGCAGCCGCGCACGCGTTACGGCACTACGCAGCGCAGCTACGTGTCGCGCACCGGTTATCATCAGGCGCATCGCTATGGCGCGCCGAAGGTGATGTATGCGCCGCGCGCCGCGGGACAGCAGCGTGGTTATCACCAGTCGCAGCAGCATCGCCGCGCGTACTGATCTGATCGAACGACGAACGCCCGCTCGCAGCAATGCGGGCGGGCGTTTTCGTTAGGATAGAGGGATTCTTGTGATGACGCGATTTCTTGACGCGAACCGGGACCCACTTCGCTCGAAAACGCTCTAGCTCATGAGTCCGAGCTTGCTGGCGCCGACATAGAGCGCAAGCACGGCGGCGTTCGACACGTTGAGGCTCTTGATCTCACCGGGCATGTCGAGCCGCGCGACGACGCTGCAGGTCTCTCGCGTCAGCCGTCGCAATCCGCTGCCTTCGGCACCGAGCACCAGCGCCAGCGGTTGCTGCAGCGGGATCGCGCTGATGTTCTCGCTGCCTTCGCTGTCGAGACCGACGGTCATGAAACCGAGATCGTTCAATTCGTTCAGCGCCCGCGCCAGATTGGGCACCGTGATCATCGGCACCAGTTCCAGTGCGCCCGAGGCGGATTTCGCCAGCACGCCGGTGGCCTCCGGGCTGTGCCGCGCCGTGGTGATGATCGCCTTGACGGCAAAGGCCGCGGCGGAGCGCAGGATAGCGCCGACATTATGCGGGTCGGTGATCTGGTCGAGCACCAGCACGATGCCGTCCTGGGACAGGCTGTCCAGATCCGGCGATTCCAGCGGCTCGACCTCGGCGAGCAGGCCCTGATGCACGGCGTCGGGCCCCAGCCGGCGGTCGATCTCGTCCGGACGGACCAGGACCGGTGCCACGCGGGTATCGATCCTCTCCTCGGCAAGACGCCGGGCGGCGTTTTCGGTCAGAATCAGCTTGAGGATTTTCCGCTGCGGATTGGCCAGCGCCATGGTGACGGTATGCCAGCCATAGAGAATGGCCGGGCCATCGCCGCCGGATTCCCGGCCCCGCCGGGGCGGCCGCCTGCCGTGATCCCGGCCCTGATCGCGCGGTTTATCCCGGTTTTGACTGCTTTGGCCGTCGCGTCCCTTGTCAGGTCCACGCTGGAATCGCTGTTTTCGTTCTCGATCGCTCATGGCTGGCTTGTCTCACGCATGCCGAATAATGGCAATTTGGGGCCCCCGGAAAGAGGTCGGGAAGGGCGGATATTCCTGCCCGGGTCGGTTGACTTTGCCCCATGGCTTCCGTCATAAACGCGCCAACCGGGAGCCCGTTTACGGGCGCGCGTTTTAACGTCATCCATGGCCGTCCAGCCTCTTATTCGGTGGGACTGCCGTGTTGGGCCAAGGTCTTGTTGGGCTGGGGTTCGATGGCGTCAGGCGGGGGAGTGTCCCGAGTGGCAAAGGGAGCTGACTGTAAATCAGCCGTCTTATGACTTCGAAGGTTCGAGTCCTTCTTCCCCCACCATCCA
>JAQGJO010000179.1 GCA_028290595.1 Hyphomicrobiales bacterium
TCTGCCGCGAATTGCGCATCCGCCACGGCATGCTCGCGGTGGGAACCGCCTGGTCGCGGATTACCAAGAAGACAGATCTGTTCAGCGCCCATGAGTTGAAGCACGGCATTCACGGCGGCGAAGTCGAGACCAGCGTCATGCTCGCCGCCCATCCAGACCTCGTGAAGATGAATCTTGCCGCCGATTTTGTGCCGCTCTCCGTGGCGCTCGAAGAGGCGGGCGGATTGCTGACGCCGGAAGGCGCCGTCGGCTTCGGCTGGCAGGCGCAGGATCTGTGCCCGGCCGGTGCCTGCGGCAATGCCAGTGCGGCCGACGCGGAGCGCGGTGAAATCCTCATCGATCGCGCCGCGCATGCGTTGATCCGCCTGTGTGACGAAGTCGCGCGTTTCCCGATGACTCATTTGCGCAATGCGCCGGCTCTGACGCCGGCCAGCGCCTGACGGAGTTAAACCATGCTTGTCACCAAGCAGAACGTCTTTCGCAAATTCTGGTACGCGACCGTCTCGGTCGAGTCCTTAGGCAGCGGGCCGAAGCCGTTCGTGCTGCTCGGCGAAAAAATTGTCATTTTTCTCGATAAAGATGGCAAAGCCGCCTGCCTGCAGGATCGCTGCTGTCATCGTACCGCCAAACTGTCGAAAGGCTGGATGCGCGATGGCAATCTGGTCTGCGGCTATCACGGCTGGGAATACGACAGCACCGGCAAGCTTGTCGCCATTCCGCAATTTCCGCCGGAACAGTCTTTGCCCGATTGCAAGGTGACGAGCTATCGCGCCACCGAGCGCTACGGCTATGTCTGGGTAGCCCTCGAAGAACCGCTGCAGCCGGTTCCGGACTTTGAGGAAGAGGGCATGCCGGGCTGGCGGCGCATTCATCAGTTCTATGACAAGTGGAACACCTCATCCCTGCGACTGATGGAAAACTCCTTCGACAATTCGCATTTCGCTTTCGTCCACAAGGGCACGTTCGGCGACATCACGCAGCCGCGTCCTGAGAAATATGAGATCGTCGAGACCGATTGGGGCTTCGAGGCCGAATCGATCGTCACCGTGGTGAACCCGCCCAATGCGGCGCGCGTCACCGGCACGACCGAGGCCTATACCAAACGCCACATGCGCAATCGCTGGTTCATGCCGTTCTCGCGCCGCCTCGACATGGAGTATCCCTCAGGCCTGCGCCACATCATCATGAACTGCGCCACGCCGGTCGACGACAGCACGATTCAAGTGGTGCAGATCCTGTTCCGCAACGATGACGAGGCCAGTTGCTCGACCCAGGAACTGATCGACTGGGATGCGGCGATTATTCTGGAAGACCGCGACATTCTCGAATCGACCTCGCCCGACGCGATCGTCGACATGAGCCGCAAGATCGAAATGCACATGCCCTCCGATCGGCCCGGCATGATCATGCGCAGAAGGCTGCTGGATCTGATGAAGCAGCATGGTGAGATTGAAGTTCCTGCAAACGCCTGACGGCGGGTTGCGGCGCTGATGCGCGCACGCTAGCGTGATGGTCGAACATCACAGCGTGCGCTGAGGCGCCTGGAGAACTCGAATGACCGGCAGGAATAGTCTCGTGGCCGCAGCTCTCATCGTCGGCCTCGCGATGGCCACGCAAGCACAAGCACAAGACTGGCCGAAGCAGCCGATCAAGGTCGTCGTCTCCGCCGCGGCCGGCGGACCCATCGATGTGTTCGGCCGCGTGATGGCGGAGCGCCTGTCGCAGCTTCTCGGCCAGAATGTTTACATCGAGAACGTGCCCGGCGCCGGCGGTATGGTCGGCGGTCAATCGGTCGTGCGCGCCGCGCCCGACGGCTACACCGCCTTGCTCGGCACCATCGCCACGCACACCCATTCGCAGAATCTCTACAAGGCGCCGCTCTACAATTCCGTCACCGATTTCACGCCTGTCGGCCTGATCGCTGAAATTCCGCTGGTGCTGATCGCGCGCAAGGATCTGCCGGCCAATTCGCTGCAGGAGTTCGTCGCCTATGCCAAGGCCAATGCGCCGCAGATGAATTTCGGCTCCGCCGGTACCGGCTCGGCGACGCATCTTGGCTGTGCGCTGCTCAACAGCGGTATGGGCGTCAGCATCCAGCATGTGCCCTATCGCGGCACGGCGCCGGCCATGCAGGATCTGATCGCCGGGCGCATCGACTATCTGTGCGAAATCGTCGTCACCGCGAAACCGCAGATCGACGCCGGGACGGTGAAGGCCATCGCCACCCTGTCCGGCACGAGATCCTCGGTCCTGCCGTCGCTGCCGACGGCGGCGGAAAGCGGCTTCAAGAACATGGAGGCCGATACCTGGACGGCGCTGTTCCTGCCCAAGGGCGCGCCCGCCGCCATCGTCGCCAAACTCAACGCCGCCTCGATCAAGGCGATGGAGACGCCCGAGACCAAGGCCAAACTCGAGACACTTGGCGCAACGATTGTCGCCCCCGACCGGCGTACGCCGGAATATCTGGCGAAATTCGTTAAGGATGACATCGAGAAATGGGCCGTTCCGGTCCGCGCCAGCGGCATTCAGCCCGAATAGGCGCTGGCTTCACGACGGACAGCGCCTGGCCGAACAGTGTGACAGCGCACATCCCTTGGCGGGCGCGCCGATCTGACCAACTTGGTCACTGTAAATTCACCGGCCGAACTGTTAAATAGACGCGGTTCGTCCGGGGAGTAGCCGGGGCAGGCTGGCGGTGGCCGGCAGGGAGAGCAGACGATGCGTTGGGAAGATTTCCGTCAATCCGACAATATCGACGACCGCCGCGGCGATTCCGGCGGTGGCGGCGGCGGTGGATTCAGTCTTCCCGGTTCCGGTTCCGGCGGCGGTCTCGGCATCGGCGCTATTATAATTCTCGGCCTGATAGGTTGGGCCACCGGCATCGATCCGCGCATTCTGATCGGCGGCGCCGAAATGCTCTCGCGCGGTACGCAGGGTTATTCGCAACCCCAGCAGCAGACACAGCGTCAGGCCGGCCCGCCGTCCGATCAGATGGGCCGTTTCGTCTCCGCCGTCGTGGCGATGAACGAGGACGTCTGGAAGGAAGTCCTGCCGTCGCAGAAGAATATTCAGTTCAAGCCGGCGGCACTGGTCATCTTCGATGGCCAGACCCGTTCCGCCTGCGGCGCGGCGCAATCGGCCATGGGGCCGTTCTATTGCCCGGTCGATCAGAAAATGTATCTCGACACCTCCTTCTTCAACGACATGAAGCGCAAGCTCGGTGGCGGCGGCGATTTCGCGTATGCTTACGTGATCTCCCATGAGATGGGCCATCACATCGAAAACCTGCTCGGCATCCTGCCGAAAGTGCAGCAGGCGCAGCAGCGCGCGTCGAGCCAGGCGGAGTCGAACGGCCTGTCGGTGAGAGTCGAACTGATGGCCGATTGCCTTGCCGGTGTCTGGGCCTATCACGCCAACCAGAAGTGGAAGATTCTCGAAGACGGCGATATCGAAAAAGCCATCAATACCGCAACCGCCATCGGTGATGATCGCCTGCAACAGGCCGGCCGCGGACGCGTGGTGCCCGACAGCTTCACCCACGGTTCGTCGGAACAGCGCGTGCGCTGGCTGCAGACCGGCTTGAAAAGCGGCTCGGTCGATTCCTGCAATACGT
>JAQGJO010000187.1 GCA_028290595.1 Hyphomicrobiales bacterium
TACGCCGCAATGGTGCGCGCCGGATCACCCATCAGCTTCGCCACCCATTCCGAGCACCGGCTCGGACTTGCGGGCGATCCGCGCGATGCCTTCATGCGCATGCGCAAGGCCGGCCTGAAAATTTCCCTTTCCTGCGATGCCAGCTCGATCGCGGCGCCGAACATGCTGGAGATCATGCGCTTCACCTGGAACATGGCGATCCCGTGGAAAGGCACGCCGACTGAAAAGGATTCGTTCCTGGGCTTCAAGGAAGTCATCGACATGGGCACGATTAACGGCGCCAGGGCGCTGGGTCTCGGCAATATCACGGGCTCGCTAACGCCGGGCAAGCGCGCCGATATCATTCTCATCCGCACCAATGACGTGAACACAGCCCCGATGGCCAATATCGAGGCGACCGTGGTGATGTCGGCGACGCCGCAGAACATCGATACGGTGTTCGCCGACGGGCGCATCGTCAAGCGCGACGGCAAACTCGTCGCCTATGATGTTGCGCGCATCGTCGCTAATGCGAAGGAATCCTCGCTGCGCATCCGCAAAGCGGCTGGCGGAAGGCTGGCGCCGCCCGCCTGCTGCGGCTGAAGCTGCACCCTGCTTTATCGCTGTCTTGCGCTAGATGTGCTCGACGGCGACGATGCCGGGAATGGCCTTGATGGCGCCTGCCGTCTGCGGCGAAACTTGGAACCTGCCCGGCAGCCGTACCTCGACCTCGCTGTGATCGCGATCGAGCATCAGCACGATGGAGACTTCACCGTCGCCCTTGGTGCCGAGGCGCTGGGTGAGAGACGACAACGGGCTTTCGTCGCGCACGAAAATGCGCAGGCCCTTCTGAACCTTTGCGGCGGCCTTATCCAACGCCTCGACGGTGACGATGCGCGCGCGCACGTCCTCGCCTTCGACATTGGCCTGCAGGGTGACCATGACGACGGAGCCCTTTTCGAGCAGATCGCGATATTGGTTCAGGCCTTCCTGAAACAGGATCGCCTCGTACTGGCCCGATGGATCGGACAGTGTCACGATGCCCATCTTCGAGCCTGACTTGGTGCGCCGCTCCATGCGGTCGAGCACGGTTGCGGCAAGCCGCGCGGCCGATGCACCCTTCTTCACCGAGCGGGCAAAATCGGCCCAGCGTTGGACTTGCAAGCGCTTCAGCACCGCCTGATAATCGTCAAGCGGGTGGCCGGACAGAAAGAAGCCGATCGCATCGAATTCGCGGCGCAAGCGTTCGGACGGCGCCCAGGGCACGGCTTTCGGCAGTGCGATCGGCGCTGCTCCCGCATCGCCGAAAAGAGCCGACTGCCCAGCCTGAATTTCCGCCTGCGTGCGGTTGGCGATCGCCATGATCGTCTCGACGGCGGCAAAGGCGCGGGCGCGTTCCGGCTCGAAGGCGTCGAACGCACCGGACGAGGCGAGATTCTCGAGCACCTTCTTGTTGATGCCTCTGGGATCGATGCGGCCGGCAAAATCGGCAAAGTCGCGGAACGGCTGGTCACCGCGCGCGGCGACAATCGCCTCTGACTGGCCTTCGCCGACGCCCTTGACCGCCGAGAAGGCGTAGCGGATGGACAGGCTGCCGGCCTCGTCCTGATGCACGCTGAAATCAGCCAGGGAATTGTTGATCGACGGCGCTTCGACCTTGATGCCGAGGCGCTGCGCATCGTTGCGGAACTCGGCCAGTTTGTCGGTGTTCGCCTTGTCGAGTGTCATCGAGGCGGCGATGAACTCGACCGGATAATTGGCCTTGAACCAGGCGGTCTGATAGGCGATCAGCGCATAGGCTGCGGCATGGCTCTTGTTGAAGCCGTAGTCGGCGAACTTCGCCAGCAGATCGAAGATCTCGTTGGCTTTCGGTTTGGCGATGCCGCGCTCGACGGCGCCGCGCACGAAGCGGTCGCGCTGGGCGTCCATTTCCGCCTTGATCTTCTTGCCCATGGCGCGGCGCAGAAGATCGGCTTCGCCGAGCGAATAGCCGGACAGAAGCTGGGCAATCTGCATCACCTGTTCCTGGTAGATGATGACGCCGCAGGTTTCCTTGAGGATCGATTCAATTTTCGGATGGATATAGTCGGGCTCCTGCTCGCCCAGCTTGACGGCGCAATAGGTCGGGATGTTGGCCATCGGGCCCGGCCGGTAGAGCGCCACAAGCGCGATAATGTCCTCGAGCCGGTCGGCGCGCATTTCAACGAGCGCCTTGCGCATGCCGGCACTTTCCACCTGGAACACGCCGACCGTCTCGCCGCGCCCGAGCATTTCATAGGTCTTCTTGTCGTCGAGCGGGATTCTGTCGATCTCGACCTCGACGCCGCGCTTGCGCAGAAGATCGACGGTGATCGCCAAAGTCGTCAGCGTCTTCAGGCCGAGAAAGTCGAACTTCACGAGACCAGCCGGCTCGACCCATTTCATGTTGAACTGGGTGGCGGGCATATCCGATTTCGGATCGCGATAGAGCGGCACCAGTTCGACAAGCGGCCGATCGCCGATGACGATGCCGGCCGCATGGGTCG
>JAQGJO010000229.1 GCA_028290595.1 Hyphomicrobiales bacterium
AAAGGATACGCCAGCAGGTTCACATCAGCCTGCTTAATTCCCTCACCGGCGTATGCCTTTCAAAAGAGGGTCGTCGAAGAACACGTCGACGCAGGCTCACGGTAAGCACGGCAATCGCGTCCATCTCAGGCTCGCGGCAGGATACAACAATCATCTAGGATATGTGGAGGAACGCTATGATATCGAAACTTACAGGAAGTATAGCTGAGCATCCATCGCGGCGTCGATTGATCAAGCTTTTGACAACCGCAGCCATGTTGTCGGCCAGCGACTTCCCGGCTTTCGCTCAAACCTATCCAACACGTATCATGCGTTTGATTGTGCCCTACGGGCCGGGAGGAGACATTGATGTCGTGGCCCGCCTTGTCGGCCGTAGCCTATCGGATCGGTATGGGCAGGCGGTCGTAATCGAGAACAAACCGGGTGCCGGGAGCAATATCGGTGTTCAGGCAGCGATCAATTCGCCCCCTGATGGTTACACGTTGTTGATGATCGGCATAACGAATGCCGTAAACGCATCGCTCTACAAGGAGCTGCCTTTTAATTTTCTGCGTGACGTCACGCCGATCGCCGGCCCTATCGGCTTGCCATTGCTTCTCGTCGCCAACCCTTCGTTTGCGCCGACAGATATCGAGCAACTCATCGCCTTTGCCAAAGCAAATCCTGGGAAGGTCAATATCGGCTCTTTCGGTACTGGCACGATAAGTCATTTGGCGATCGAGCTACTCAAAATGATGACGGGAATTGACGTGGTGCATGTGCCGTATTCCGGCGCCGCGGCGCTCAATGTAGATCTTATATCCGGTCAGTTGCACGCCGGTTTTTCATCTGCATCGTCCACGCTTCCTCACGTGCGAAGCGGAACCTTGCGTGCGCTTGGTGTCACTTCAGGAGTCAGCCGCATAGCTGGGATACCCGCGCTCGCTGACAAGCTTCCTGGATATGAGGTCAATTCATGGATGGGTCTCGGAGTCCCGCGTCAGACGCCGACGGAGATCGTTGATAAACTCAATCGCGACATCAACGCCGCACTTGGCGAACCGTCAATAAAAGCGATTTTGAATGAAGCTGGCGCTTCTTCAACGCCACTTGGCGTCGCCGATCTTCAGGCATTTGTCGCCGCCGAAACCGAGAAATGGGGGCAAGTCGTGCGACAAGCCGGGCTTAAGGCGAACTGAGTCTCACATCTCCATACCTCGCGAGAAATGCTCGGCAACGAGCGATCGCGCCGCTGGGATTGCTCGGCGTTAAAAGAAAGGGCGAATATGTCTTCCTACCGTGTTGATCAAATTGGCAGCCTCATCCGCCCGGCACGACTGCTCAATGCCCGTGATGAATTCAAGAACGGCAGCATCAGTCGTGATGCCCTGCGCCTAATCGAGGATGATTGCGTGCTCGAGGTGCTTGAGCTTCAACGAGCAGCAGGCATGTCGATATTCACCGACGGCGAAATGCGCCGTGACGCATGGCAGACCGTCTTTAGCGAGGCCGTCGATGGTTTCGAGCCAGACTATCCCATCCGTGAAGTGGAACTGGAAGATGGCAGGCGATTGAAACTCCAAATGCATGTCAAAGCGATCAATGGCAAGCTGAAACAGCACAAGCGCCTTGCCCAGGTCGATGCGACGTTTCTTAGGCAGCATGCACCTGGTCCATTCAAGATTACCATGCCCAGCCCCGCTGTCGTGGCTCGCTACAGCTATAAGCGCGGCATCACCGATGCCGCTTATCCCGACGTCGCGGAGCTTCAACGCGATGTTTGTGAAATTGTGAAACAGGAGATGCAGGCCCTCGTCAACGAGGGGGCTCGTTATCTTCAGCTTGACGAGGGGTTCACGATCTATGCCGAGCCCGAACGTATGAGAATGATGGCCAATGTTCGCGAGGATCCAGAGCAAGCGCTGGAGCGTGACATCGCTCTGGAAAACGCCTGTTATGATGCGGTACGCAAGGAGGGGGTGACGCTCGCGATGCACCTGTGTCGGGGAAGCCGCGCCGGCATCGCGCGCGGTCGTGGTGACTATGATTGGCTTGCCATGCATTTGTTCGATCGGCTACATGTCGATCGCTTTCTTCTCGAATATGATAACGAGACCCGGGTTGGCGGTTTTGAGCCGCTGCGACATATGCCAAAAGGTAAGGTGGCGGTCCTCGGCCTCGTCAGCAGCGCCGATCCGAAGCTGGAAAATCAGGACGATCTTCTGAGCCGAATTGATGAGGCGAGCAAGTTCTGCTCGCTCGACCAACTCGCTATCAGCAGCCAATGCGGATTTCAGGGCGCCGGCAGCCGCGACGGGGCCCATATGACGATCGACGACGAAAAGCGCAAGCTGGAACTACTTGCCGATACGGCGAGGAAGGTTTGGGGTTAGGGCAGAGCGCTTCACGCGCCATAGCACGCTGGTTATCTGCGACAGTGGGATCTATGCCCTAAAAATCAGCCTTGATGCCGAGGCGTTCAAGCTTGGCTTGCGGCGAGGCGTAGGCTTCCTGCAGATCGACGTCCCAGTAGCGCAATTCCTCGATCGGGATCGGCTCGCCGGTGACTTTGCAGCGCACGAACGTGCCCGGCCGCAAGATGCGGAAATCGCCATCCAAATAGCGCACTTCAGCCTCGACACCGGGCTGCGGGAAACGTTCCATTCTGTTCATCGGCATAACTTCATACGTATCTGGAGGATCGATCAATACCGGCTTGGCGCGCAAAGGCCAAGGGAATCCATATATAGGCATTTCCCGTCGCAACTGCCAGTTTCGTCAAAAACCGAGCGTGGGCACGATATCGGCCGGGGCCGTGGTCCATTGCTTGCGCGGCTTGCCCTCAGTGATGGCGCGCAATTCGCGGGCCAGGATCTTGCGCCATTGGATGATGGCGATGTCGGAGCGTCCGAGGCGCTCACCGTCGCGGCGGACCATCCGCCCCTGCCCGGCCTGCGTCGCCACATCCTGCACTACCGCCAGATTGGGATGGCGCGTGTCCTCGAAACGGCCAATGCCGGCGATCAGATCGCGCGCCACCTCGATGGCGGGCTTGGCCGTCGCCACCATGCGGTCGTAGTCCGCCTGCTTGCGAGCATACTCCTCCGCCGCCGCGCTGCCGGGCTCGATATCGACATGGCCCGACAGCAGCCAGAGATGATTTTCATCATCGATCGGCGTGAAGCTGAAATAGATCTCGCGCCAGCCGCCGACGCCGTCCATGCCGGTGCGCGGCGGCACCAGCACGCGGGTGATGTTGGGTGCATAGTGCAGGCTGACCCTGATCTTGCCGTCGCGGCGCACGCCATGGCGCAGCATGCCCCAGGGCGCTTCTTCGGCCGAGACCTTCGGCAGGTCGACAGCGAGGCTGGCATGCGAGCCGCCCGGCGCATGAGTGAAGGCGACATGCACCTCGTCCATGCTGTTCTCATAGCTTTGCAGCCAGTTGCAGGGCACCTGTTCGGCCGCCCAGACATCGAGCACGGCATTGCCCTGCTTGCAGGGAAACGGCGGAAACGCCGGTGGTTCACCGTCGCCGAAATAAGCGAAGACGAGACCGAGATAATCGCGCGCGGGGATCGATCTGATCTTCACCTTACGGGCGAAACTCGAGTCTTCCGCCGGCTGCTCGATGCACTGCCCGGTGCCGTCATATTTCCAGCCGTGATAGACGCAACGAATGTCGTCGCCCTCCACCCATCCCAGATGCATGAGGGCGAAACGATGCGGACAATGCGCATCGACGATGTGCACCGCACCGCTGTGGCCGCGGTAGATGGTGAAGTTCTCGCTCATGATGCGGATGGGTCTGGCCTCACCCTTGGCGATGTCCTGGCTGCGATGAACGGCGACCCAGAACTGGCGCATGAAAATGCCGCCCGGCATCCCCGGCTTCGTTGTCGCCAGATCGACACCAGCCCGCGCGGACGACCAATCCGCTTCGGAGGAAAAATCCTGTGGCGTGACGACGTTCATGCGCATCTCCCTCGGCAGACGCTGGCGGCCT
>JAQGJO010000238.1 GCA_028290595.1 Hyphomicrobiales bacterium
GATCCTCGGCCTCGTGCTGTTTCTCGGCATTCACCTGTTCATTATCAGGCGCGAGGCGCGTGCGCAGTTGATCGCGCGTCTGGGCGAGAGCGTCTACAAGCTCGGCTTTGCGCTGATCTCCGCTATCGGCCTCGCGCTGATCATCTGGGGCTTCGCGCAATATCGCGCGACCGGCTGGATCAATGTCTGGACGCCGCCGCTGGCGATGAAGCACATCACCGTCGCCCTGATGCTGCCGGCGGTGATCATGGTCACTGCGTCCTATATCCGCGGCCGCATCTACACCACGCTGAAACATCCGATGCTCGCCGGCATCAAGCTGTGGGCCGCCGCGCATCTGCTCGCCAATGGCGATCTCGGCTCGATCATCCTGTTCGGATCATTCCTGGCCTGGGCGGTGATCGATCGCATCTCGATGAAACATCGCACTGATGCCGGCGGTCCGCCGATCCCGGTGGGCGGTCCGATGAATGACGCGATTGCGGTTGCAGTCGGCATCGTCGCCTATATCGCTTTGGGTTTCGCTTTCCATCCGGTGGTGATCGGCGTTCCCGTGTTCGGAGCTTAAGTTCATGTCAGTTCAGTCGGCCATCAGGCGCAAGACCGCACCGGATATTCTCGCGCGCAAGAACGGCGAGCCGATCGTGATGCTCACCTCGTATCATGCGCATACGGCCTCATTGGTCGATCGCTATTGCGACGTGATCCTCGTCGGTGACTCGCTCGGCAATGTGATGCACGGTTTCGAGACGACAATTCCGGTGACGCTGGAGATGATGATCCTGCAGGGACATGCGGTGATGCGCGGCTCCAAACAGTCGCTGGTCGTCGTCGACATGCCGTTCGGCTCCTATGAAGCCTCGAAGGAACAGGCGTTTCATTCAGCCGCGCGCATCCTGAAAGAGACCCATTGCGGCGCCGTGAAGCTGGAAGGCGGAGCGCGTATGGCCGAGACCATCGCGTTCCTCACCGAGCGCAGCATTCCGGTGATGGCGCATATTGGTCTGACGCCGCAGTCGATCGCGGCGCTCGGTTCGTTCCGCTCGCAGGGCAAGGAAGAGGCCGAAGCGATTGCGCGCGGTGAGAACGTGCCGGGGCCAATTCAGAACGATGCGATTGCTGTCGCGCAGGCCGGTGCGTTCTCCGTCGTCATCGAAGCAGTCGCCGAACCGCTCGCGCGAAAGATCACCGAGACGATTCCGATCCCGACCATCGGCATCGGCGCGAGCCCGGCTTGTGACGGTCAGGTGCTGGTGCTCGAAGACATGCTCGGCCTGTCGGCGCGGGTGCCGAAGTTCGTCAAGCGCTATGGCAATCTTGGCCCGATGATCGAGGCCGCCATCGAGGGTTACGCAACCGATGTGCGTTCGCGCGCGTTTCCGGGGCCGGAACATGTCTATGGCGGCAAGCCGAAGGGCTGACGCAAGTTTGACGCAAGACGGCCGCAGGATTTCCGCAGGAATTTTGCGGCCCGGTCGGGGTTGAAATGCAGGGGCAATGCGAAGGATGTTGATGATGAAGGCCTTGAAATTCCTGAGCTTTGTCGCCGTTTTGGCGCTGCTTCCCGCGGTTTCGCACGCGGAGCCGGCCAAAAAGGAGCGGAAGCCCCATTATCGCGTCGAGGAGCCGCGTCCGGTCGCAAACCCGCTCAACGACACCCGCGGCAATGCGGCGCTGGGCGGCAACAACGCCAATTCGGCCTTCGGCGATAACAGCGCCGGGTCCAATGCCAATGGCCGCACCAGCGGTGGCGCCGGCGGCATGAACTGACGGGCCTAAAAGGCATCAGTTCGAAATTAAGCATTTCGGGATAACGCTTTGATCGCGCTGGCTTTGCCTTGCCAGCGCCATAACGCTAGGGTATCGCCGCCGCCATGCCGGGGCGTATATGCCCGGCGCCGCTCGGGGTGAGCGCGGCCCATCGGGGACAGGATACCTTTAAGTGTCTGAATTATTTAATGAAGTCGACGAAGACCTGCGTCGCGAGCAGCTCAAGAAGATCTGGGAGAAGTATTCGCTCCTGATCATCGCAGTCGCGATTCTGATCGTGGTCGGCGTCGGCGGCTGGCGTGGCTACAGCTATCTCGAGGCCAAGAAGGCTGCCGTGGCCGGTGCGGCGTTCGACCGTGCGGTCGAGCTGGCCGAGCAGAACAAGCATGCCGAGGCGGAAGCCGCCTTCACCAAGCTCGCGGCCGAGGCGCCGTCCGGCTACCGCACGCTGGCGCGTTTGCGCGCCGCTGCCGAGGCTGCTTCGCGCGACCCGCAGGCTGCCGTGAAGCTCTATGACGACATCATCGCCGACCGCACCGTTCCAGCACCCGAGCAGGATCTCGCGCGTATCCGCGCCGGCAGCCTGCTGCTGGAGACCACGCCCTATGAGGCGATGCAGACCCGCCTGGAGCCGGCGACGACCAATACCAGCACCTATCGTCATTCGGCGCGTGAACTGCTGGCGCTGTCGGCATGGAAGGCCAACAACGCCGTGGCGACGCGGCAGTGGCTGGACATGATGTCCAACGATGCGGAGACGCCGGCGAGCCTGCGCACCCGTGCCGAAGCACTGCAGGCGCTGCTGCCGCCCGCGGCGAAAGCTGAGCAAGACAAGAGCCGAATTAAGCTGACCTGAAGCCGATCGTTCAGATCACGAGTTGAGTGAGAAGTCGTCCATGCGCCCGATGCAACGCCTCGTTTCCGCCGCCGTCCTGATCGCGCTGTCCAGCGCGCTCGCAGGCTGCGGCAGCATGACCGGCTGGGACCCGTCCGACATGCTCGACTTCCTGGACACCAAGAAGAAGCTGCCCGGTGACCGCAAGCCGGTGTTCCCCGATGGCGTCCCCGGTCTTGAGCAGGGCGTGCCGCGCGATCTCTACAAGGAGAATGTCGAGCGCCAGCGCGCGCAGGAGGCTGCGCCCGTCGCAGCCGCCCCACTGCAGCCGCCGCCGGGCGCGCCAGAGCCGAAGGGCCGCAAGGCGAAGAGCCGTGGCTCTGTTCAGGTCGGCACCGTCCGTCAGGACGGCGCAGCGCCCGCCGATCCCGATGCCGCGCCGACAGAGGAAGGCAGCACGG
>JAQGJO010000250.1 GCA_028290595.1 Hyphomicrobiales bacterium
GGCCTTGCCAATCGCAGCTCGTTCCAGGCCAGGCTGGCGGCGCTCGATGTCGGTGTACTGGTGCTGATCGATCTCGACGGCTTCAAACAGATCAACGATCTCTTCGGCCATGCGCTCGGCGATGAATGTTTGAGGGAAGTGGGCCAGCGCCTCAATACGATCTGCCGCGGGGCCGAACTGGTGGCGCGCATCGGCGGCGACGAATTCGCCGTGTTGCTGCAAGGCCATCGCGATCAAACCGGAATCGAAATGATCGCGCAACAGATCGTCGATGCCTTGAGCCGGCCGGTGAAGCGGAATGATGGACTGCTCCGGGTCGGCGCCTCGGTCGGCATCGCCGCCATCGATGACAGCCTCAAGCCTGCCGAATTGTTCACCCGCGCCGACGCCGCGCTTTATGCCGCCAAGGCCGCCGGCCGCAACACGTTTCGCCTGTTCAGCCCCGACATGATGGTGATCGGCCACGCCAGCGCGCCGCCGCTTGCTTCGGCCAATATAGCCAAGCCGGACCGCCGCCGGTTCCGGGGCTCCGCGTCGGCCTGAACCGCCAAAACCCGCCAAGCAAACCCGCAATGTAGCCGCAATCTTCACCGCCTATGGACCGATCTGACGATCATCCAGAATCTGCGGCGAGGTCTGCTGTGCGCATCCTGTTGGTGGAAGACGAAGCGGAAATGGCTGCGGCCCTGTCGGCAGCACTGCGAAAGTACGATACGGCAGTCGACCGCGCGGCCAGCCTCGGCGAGGCCGAGGAGCTGGTGGCGCTCGCCGTCTTCGACGCCATCCTGCTCGATCGCCAATTGCCCGACGGCGACGGGCTCGATCTCATCCCCCGGCTGCGCAAAAAGGGCATCCACACACCCGTCATCATTCTCACCGCCAAGGGCACCTTGCCCGATCGCATCTCCGGCCTCGACGCCGGCGCCGACGACTATATGGCCAAGCCCTTCGCCGTCGAGGAGCTGGTGGCGCGCCTGCGCGCCGTGCTGCGCCGCCCCGCCGATCTCAAGCCCGACATGGTGCGGCTCGGCCGCCTCAACCTTAATCTCGATCATCTCGATGCCGATGTGGAAGGCCGGCCGCTAAAACTGCCGCGCCGCGAACTGCTGGTGCTCGCCACCCTGATGCGCCGCATGGGCCGCACCGTCGTGCGCGCCACACTTGAGGCCGCCGTTTATGCGCTCGATGATGAGATCCAGTCCAACGCACTCGACACGCATATCTCGCGGCTGCGGCGCAAGCTCAGCGCCGCCGGCGCAGGCGTTGAAATTCACGGCATTCGCGGCATCGGCTATCTGATGAAGGGCGCATGAATTTGGCCGCGAACGCCGCCACAACTCCCGCGCCCAGCTCCCGCCTGCACGCCGCCATCGACGACACCTGCGGCATCTGCGCCATGCCGCTGCGCTCGCGGCTCGTCCACAGCCTTGTGAAGCTACAGGGCATCATGCTGACCATGCTCGGCCTGCTGCTGGTGGCGACCTTGTGGACGACGGGCATCATTCCCCATCAACGCGATGAAGAAGCCGTCGTCAAAGTCGTTCGCGATGCCATCATCCGCGACGGCAATGGCGATCTCGCCTTGCGTTCGACGCCGATGCTGGAGCGCCTTCGCGCTGCCGATCCGCCACCCTGGCTGCTGGTGCGCGACAGCACGGGGCATATCCTGAAGGAAGGCCCCGTGCCGCCGCTCTACGAGCGCATGGCAAGTTCGCTTGACGATATCGGTCAGGCGAAATTCGGCTGGAGCCGCGGATCGGCAAAAGACGATGACCGCGGCGCGGTAATGAAAAGAATGGAGACCGCCGCCGGCGAGGTGCAGATCATCACCACGACGGAGGCAAAACTTTCCCATTGGAAAGCCATCGGATGGATCGCTTTATCCTTCGGGCTGCTGACCATCCCCAGCCTGGTGCTGATGACGCTTGCGACCCTCATCGCCACGCCCATCGTCGTCAGGCGCGCTTTGTCGGGCCTCGACGAAGTGGCGCGCCATGCCAGCCAGATCAACATCGACAAGCGCGGCTCGCGGCTGCCGATCGATGCCATTCCACTGGAGGTCGAGCCGCTGGTCAGCGCCGTCAACGAAGCGCTTGGCCGTCTCGACAAGGGCTATGATCGCCAGGGCCGCTTTCTCGCCGACGCCGCCCATGAATTGCGTACGCCGATCGCCATTCTGGCCACCAGGCTTGAATCCTTGCCGCCGAGCCAAGAGCAGACGCGGCTAATCGAAGATGTCGCGCGGCTCGCCAATCTCACCGAACAATTGCTGGACAAGGAGCGGCTGGAGCATCAGCGCTATGTGATGCAGCCGGTCGATCTTGCCGAGGTCTGCGCCCGTGTCGCCGCCGATCTGGCGCCCATCGCCATTGCAGGCGGTTATGAAATCTCGTTTCACAAGGACGCCGACAGCATCATGGCCTGGGGCGATCGCAGCGCGCTCGAACGCGCCATGGTCAACCTCGTGCAGAACGCCATCCAGCACGGCGGCCGCCGCGGCGCCATCGATATTGCCGCACGGCTGCCGGCCAGCATGGAAGTGTGCGACGAAGGCCCCGGCATTTGTGCCCACGAGCGCGAGCAGATTTTCGAACCGCTCTATCGCGTCCGTCCGCAAAGCCAGGGCGCCGGCCTTGGCCTGCATCTCGTGCGCGAAATCATCCGCATGCACAAGGGCGACGTCAGCGTCGCCAACCGCGAGCCAGTCGGTGCATGTTTCAGGATATCGCTGCTGCAAGCGTGAAAGATGGCGTGGTGCGCAATGCAACCGCAATTCACACCCTTCACAACATCTCCGTAAGCCCCGGCGACCAAATTCGCAGGGGTGCTCGCGGAGTGCAAAATTCATGTCCAACTATCTGGCATCGTTCTTTCTGTCGTGGCTGTCGAATCCCCTACGCGTCGCCGCCATCGCGCCGTCCGGCAATGCATTGGCCGAACTCATCACCAGCGACATTTCCAACCGTTCCGGCCCGATCATCGAACTTGGTCCCGGCACCGGCGTCTTCACACAAAAGCTCCTGCAGAAGGGCATCCGCCAGGAAGACATCACCCTCGTCGAATATGGCTCCGACTTCGTCCGCATCCTGCAATTGCGGTTTCCCTCGGCCCGCGTGCTATGGATGGATGCAGCCACCCTACCGTCCGTCAGCATCGCAAAAGAAGGATCGGTCGGCGCGGTCATCAGCGGCCTGCCGCTGCTCAGCATGCCGTCAAGAAAAGTCCGCGCTATCCTGACAGGCGCCTTCCGCTACCTCAACGCCGACGGCGCTTTCTATCAGTTCACCTATGGCAGGAAGTGCCCGGTCTCGCGGCCGCTGCTTGACCATCTTGGCCTCACGGCGACGTTGATGGATCGCACCCTGCGCAACATTCCGCCGGCCTCCGTCTATCGCATCACGCGCAGCCCGATCCTCGATCTCACCGCCAATCCCACTGCCCGCGAGGAGACACCGGAACTGGTGTAGATGATATGGCTCGTCATCGCCGCCATGCCCGTGCTCGCGCAGGCGGCTGATCGAATCTTTCAGCGCGTCAATCGCCGTTTTCCGACCGCAAACGCGATCAGCTCGATTACCTGGAAGAGCCAGACGTCTTCCACGATGTGTTCGGCCACGGAAATCCAACCTGACGACACCAGCAACGGGCAAATCTGCTTCCATCGCGGCGACGAAGCAAATTTCGTCGCCAAAACCGGGCTTCTTCAGCAGCCCGCTGGGCTCGATTAAAAAGCAGGTCTCTGCCGTCGGTCTGCAGCCGCAAATTTACCATCGGTTAACCATTCGATTGGTAAATCGAAGCAACAGAATCTTTACCAAGATGACCAGCTTGTTAACACAACCCCGGCCCATCCGCCTCAAGGGGCGCAGCTTTCTTGCCCTCGCCTTGACCCCCGAACAGCCCTTCGAGGATTGGCTGGCGCGGCTCGACCATTTGGCCTCGCGTTCCACCGGCTTCTTCAGGCGCCGTCCCCTGGTTCTCGACATCACCGGGCTGGAGATCGACCGATCGCAGCTTCGCGAATTGATCGACAAGCTTGGCGACCGCAGCGTTCGCATCATGGGCATCGAGGGTGCGCGCCCGTCCTTGCTCGGAGCGGACGTGCCTCCTGCCATGGCGGACGGGCGTCCGGCGTCCGATATCGAATCGCCGGACGAGGATGAGCGCGTCGAAGCGAAGACCCCGGAACAAGCTGCTCCCCCCGCACCACCGGCCTTCAAGGCGTCGCCTTCGATGCTTGTGACGGAGCCCGTCCGCTCGGGGCAAGCCCTCTTCTTCCCGGAAGGTGACATTACAGTCATCGGCTCGGTCGCCTCCGGCGCAGAGATTATCGCCGGCGGTTCGGTCCACATCTACGGGGCGTTGAGAGGGAGGGTCATGGCCGGAACGATGGGCAATGCCTCGGCGCGCATTTTCTGTAGCAAGCTGGAAGCCGAACTGGTTGCCATCGACGGATATTACAAAACGGCCGAGGACCTCGAACACGATCTGCGCGGGAAGGCCGTCCAGTTCTGGTTGGAGGGCGACACGTTCAAGGTTGGATCACTCGCCTGAATCGACGGCGCGTCCCCACAAACAGGAGAGTTCAATGGGCAAAGTTATCGTAGTCACATCGGGCAAAGGTGGCGTCGGCAAGACGACCTCCACGGCGGCCTTGGGCGCTGCCCTCGCCCGCGACGGCGAGAGGGTCGTGGTCGTCGATTTCGATGTCGGTCTGCGCAATCTCGATCTCGTCATGGGCGCCGAAAGGCGGGTCGTTTACGACCTCATCAACGTCATCCAGGGCGAGGCCAAGCTGACGCAGGCGCTGATCCGCGACAAGCGGCTCGACACGCTCTACCTGCTCCCGGCCTCGCAGACGCGCGACAAGGACAATCTGACAGCCGAGGGTGTCGAGACGGTCATTGCTGCGCTGAAACAGAGCTTCGACTGGGTCATCTGCGACAGCCCCGCCGGTATCGAGCGCGGCGCCACGCTGGCGATGCGCCACGCGGATATAGCCATTGTCGTGACCAATCCGGAGGTCTCCTCGGTGCGCGATTCCGACCGCATCATCGGCCTGCTCGATTCCAAGACGCTGATGGCCGAGCAGGGCGAGAGGATGGAGAAGCATCTTCTTCTCACCCGCTACGATCCGGCTCGCGCCGCGCGCGGCGACATGCTGAAGGTCGACGACGTTCTCGAGATTCTGTCGATCCCGCTGCTCGGCATCGTTCCGGAAAGCATGGACGTGCTGCGCGCTTCCAATGTCGGAGCGCCCGTCACGCTGTCGGATGAGCGCAGCGCGCCGGCGATCGCCTATTTCGAGGCCGCGCGCCGGCTCAAGGGCGAGCGCCTGCCCGTTGCCATTCCAGGCGAGAAGCGCAACTTCTTCGGGAAACTCTTTGGAAGGAAAGCGGCATGAACCTGCTCCGTTTTTTCTCCCGCCCCCAGTCGGCTCCCGCGGCGCGCGAACGGCTGCAGGTTCTGCTGGCCCATGAGCGCGTGGCAGTCGGCGATTCCGACCTTCTCACGCAGCTACGCGATGAAATTCTGCGCGCCATCTCGAAGCATATGCAGATCGACGACGAAAGGGTCACTATCCGCATGGAGCGCGGCGCCCAGGTCTCGACGCTGGCAGTGGACATCGAGGTTCCGTTCGACAGAAACAAGAAAGCGGCCTGACGGC
>JAQGJO010000259.1 GCA_028290595.1 Hyphomicrobiales bacterium
CGCAGCATGAAAGCCACGACTTCGCGAAAGCTCGAATCGTCTTCAACGACGAGCGCGATCATCGATTTTGTAATCATTTCAACCGTTTGTCTGGCTGGTGACGGGAGCGGCGAAAGAATCAGTCTTGGGGCCGTGCGATTCCATAGCGCGAGTGTTTACCGCCGCGGATGAATCGGCCCTTGCCAGAACCGTTAGACTTTTACCGATCCGCATAATCTTTGTGGACGATGGTGCACGCAAAATGCAGGCCAAAAGTCTGCGCCGATTGTGCAGGCGGATTCGCTTGACAGTGCCGATGGCGCGCCAGCAAATGTTCGTCAACAGAAGCAAGCAATGCGTGGAACATTGCGGTAGGCCGGGAGGACGTCATGAGGCTTTCTTACCTCGCTAAAGATGCAAGGCGGCTCCTGTTCGCCGTGGCGATTGCGACGATCGCTGCCGCGGGACCGACGGCCGCGCAAACGCCGGCTCAGGCACCAATCAAGGTCGGGGTGATCGGCGCGATTAGCGACGCCGGCTTCTACATCGCCGACAAGAAGGGCTATTTCAAAGACGAAGGCTTGAACGTCGAGATCGTCGACTTCAGGGATTCGGCCCAAATGGTGGCGCTGCTCGGCACCGGGCAGCTCGATGTCGCGGCGGGCGCGCCGTCCGCCGGTCTTTACAACTCAGTCGCGCGCGGCATCGACATTCGTGCCGTCGCCGACAAAGGCTCGATGCCGAAGGATTACGGCTACACCGTACTGGTCGTGCGCAAGGAACTGGTCGACAACGGCCGCTTCAAATCGATCAAGGATCTGCGTGATCTGAAACTGGGCAGCCAGTCGCCCGGTGGCGCCGCCACCGCGCTGCTCGACCGCGGGCTTAAACAGGCCGGTTTGACCTTCAAGGACATGGAAATCGCTTATATGGGCCATCCGCAACTGGCGCTGGCCATCGACAGCGCCGCCATCGACGCGGCTTTCATCACCGAGCCCAATGCGACCAATGCCGTGCGGCTCGGCCGCAGCGTCAAGGTGCTGCGCGGCGATGAGGTCTATCCCGATCAGCAATTATCGGTGGTTCTCTACAGCGGCAGCTTCGCCAAGCAGACGGCAACGGCGCGCAAATTCATGATCGCCTATCTGCGCGGCGCGCGCCTCTATAACGACGCCCTGTCGCACGGCAAGATCGCGGGACCGGCGGCCAACGAAGTGATCTCCATTCTCACCGCATCGACCGAGGTGAAAATTCCGGAGGTCTATCGCGAAATCGTGCCGGCCGGCTGCAACCCGGACGGCAAGCTGAACGTGGCGAGCATGCAGGCCGATCTCGATGTCTTCCGCGAGCAGGGCCTTGTCACCGGCGATGTGAAAGCTGCGCAGATGGTCGATGCAAGTTTTGCCGAGGCGGCCGTGGCACATCTCGGCCATTACAAGCGCGCGATGCACTGATTTTCAGAACGAAAAGCAAACAAGAAGGGTCGGGGCTTTAGACATGATCATCGATTTCCATACCCACGTGCATCCTCCGCGCGAACAGGCGCGGCCGTTCTGGAAGGGCAAGTGCCCGGCGACCATCGAGAACGTGCTGGCGACTCATGAGCGCGCCGGCCTGTCGATCAGCGTCATCTCGAGCGCGGCGCAATATCTGCGCGACCTGACGCGCGAACAGGCGCTGCCGGAGTTGCGAGCGTCCAATGAGTATATGGCGTCGCTGCGCGACGCGCATCCCGACAAGATCGTCGCCATTGCCACGACCATTCCCGGCGGCGGCGACGACTATCTGAAGGAGCTCGAGCGCGCGGTGAAGCAGGACGATTTACGCGCCGTGCTCATCTCATCGAGCCATCGCGGCGCTTATCCCGACGATGACGACGCCTTGCCGTTCTTCGATCTCGTGACCAAGCTCGATATCCCGGTGTTCATTCATCCGCCGGCGGTCGGCTTCGGCGAAGAGCGGGTGAACATCTATCGGCTGGCCTCCAGCGTCGGTAGGCCGTTCGACAATTGTCTCGCCATCTCGCGATTGATCGTGCGCGGTATCTACGAGCGGTTTCCGACCCTGAAGATCGTCGGTTCGCATCTGTGCGGCGGCATGAGCGAAATCATCGGCCGCATGGACTATGCCTATGAAATGGGAGACGAGGCGTTCTTTCTCGGCTCCTACGAGCCGATGCTGATCACGCGCAAGCCGAGCGACTATCTGCGCATGATGTATATGGATACGACGAGCTATCATGCGCCCGCCATCCGCTGCGCCGCCGACACGGTCGGCGCCGACCGTCTCGTCTTCGGTTCGGATTCGCCCATGCTGCTGTCGATCAAGCAGAAGGCGATCGATGTGGTGAAGGAAGTCGGCTTCACGCCGGCACAGGAGGCAGCCATAATGGGTGGCACGGCGAAGATGCTGCTGAAGCTGTGAGGCGATCGATGAAACGGATGGCCCTGCGCTGCATCGGTTTTCTTGCCGCCTGCATTGCCGGCGCCGCAACCGCCTCGGCGGATGCGGTGTCGGACTTCTACACCGGCAAGACGATCGACTTCTATGTCGCGTTTCCGCCCGGCGGCGGGTACGATCTTTATGCACGGGCGGTGACGCCTTATCTGACGCGTCATATCCCCGGCAATCCGCAGATATTGATCCGCAACATGGAAGGCGGCAGCGGCGTGCGCGCCGCTTCCTACATTTCCAATGTGACGCAGCAGGATGGGCGCGCGCTCGGCATGTTTCTCGACAATCTCACCAACGGCAAAGTGCTCGGCGGGCCCGGCGAGTTCGATCCGGTGAAGATGGTCTGGATCGGCCGCATCGCCGCCACGGCGACATTGGCGGCGGTGTGGCACACATCGAAAGCCCAGTCGGTGCTGGAAGCGCGCGACCGCGAGCTCATCATCGCGACCAGCGTCGCGTCGAATTCATCGTCGTTCATACCGCTGGCGTTGAACGACCTCGCCGGCACGAAGTTCCGCATGATCGCCGGCTATCAAGGCTCGCCGCCGATGGCGCTGGCCATGGAACAGGGCGAGGTCGAGGCGATCAGCGCCATAAGCTGGGAGGCGCTGCAACTCACCAAGCCGGACTGGCTGCGCGAGAACAAGGTGAAATTCCTTTATACGCTGGGCGCCATCCGCCTGCGTGAATTGCCGGACGTTCCGGCAATCCCGGAATTCGCCCGCGATGAAGCCGGCCGGCGTATCCTGGCCCTGTTGGGCAGCGGCCCCGACATAGGCCGTGCGCTGACGGCGGAGCCCGGCATTCCGCCGGCGCGCGCCGCGGCCTTGCGCAAGGCGTTCATGGAGACGATGCGTGATCCGGAATTTCTTGCCGAGGCGGAAAAGCGCAAGATGCTGATCGACCCACTGTCGGGCGAGGATTTGCAGAAGGTGGTCGAACAGGCGGCGGCGACGCCCGCCGATCTCATCGAGCGCGCCAAGAAATATATCGGCAAATAGGGTGGGCAAATGGGCGTTCCTGCCGCAGCCGTTTCGAACATAGCGGCGCTGTGTTATAATTCTTCCAATCATAAACGCCGCCAGCGGAAAGCCGCGGCATAGATCGGGAGTGAGGCATGATCAGCGCCGCTGAAAATCAACGTCTGACGCGCGTGGGGAAGGGCACCCCCATGGGCAATCTGATGCGCCGCTACTGGCAACCCGTCTGCTTCTCCGATCAATTGCCGAAGCCTGATGGCGATCCGCTGCGCGTGCGTCTGCTCGGCCAGAATTTCGTGGCCTTCCGCGACACATCCGGCCGGCCCGGCGTGCTCGACGAGTTGTGCATGCATCGGCGCGCCTCGCTCGCCATCGGTAGGGTCGAAGACGGCGGTATTCGTTGCCTCTATCACGGCTGGAAATTCGGCGTCGACGGCACCATCCAGGAAACGCCGAACCATTGCGACGAGCGCTTCCGTCAGCGCCTGAAGGCGCCGGCCTATCCGGTGCGCGAGGCGGGCGGCATCGTCTGGGGCTATTTCGGCCCGAAGGAGCTTGAGCCACCGTTTCAGAAATTCTCGTTCTTCGACGGACCTGACGAGAACCGCTGCAGCTTTCTCATCAAGATCCCGGCCAACTATCTGCAATTGTGGGAAGGCGGCGCGGATTCCTCGCATGTCGGTATTCTTCACTGCAACCTCGCCAACCCGGATTGGAAGAACAAGGCCGATTTCGTGCCGCCGGAAGACGATTACTCCTCCGTGGCGCTCGCTGTCGGCGACAATGCACCCGACCTTGAGATCGAGAACACGGAATTTGGCTTTCACTATGCCGCGCAACGGCAGGGTCCGCCGCTCGCCGACGGCACGCCGACGTTGAGCACCAGGGTCTCCGCCATTTTCATGCCGAC
>JAQGJO010000277.1 GCA_028290595.1 Hyphomicrobiales bacterium
GGTGAGGTCGAGGAGAGGATTGGGATGGTGGCGGGCGTGGCGCACGTAGAGCCAGAGAAAGAACACGCCGGCGAGGATAAGCAGGATATTGGGGCCGGCCGAGATGAAGTGGCCGCCCGCCAGCGAAAAGCCGAAGACGACGCCGGTGAAACCCAGAGCCGTCAGCACGAAGCCTTTGAAATCGAAGATGCCGGGATCTTCCTCGCGCACATCGGGGATGAAGCGGGTGGCGAGAATAACGCCGAGAATGGCGATCGGCACGTTGATGAAAAAGATCAGCCGCCAACTGGAATAAGTGGTTATGAAGCCGCCTAGCGGCGGGCCAATCATCGGGCCGATCATAGCTGGAAAGGTGAGCCAGGTGAAGGCTTCGATCATCCGCTCGCGCGGCACCGAACGAAGCACGATCAGCCGTCCGACCGGCGTCATCATCGAACCGCCGATACCCTGGATGACCCGGGCGGCGACCAATTGTTCAAGCGATTGCGACAGACCCGACATGATCGAGCCGGCAACGAAGACCACAAGTGCGATGCGGAACACGTTGCGGGCGCCGAAACGGTCGGCGACCCAGCCGCTGGCGGGGATGAAAATGGCCAGTGCCAGCATGTAGGACGTCATCGCCAGCTTCAGCGACAGCGGGGTGGTGCCCAGATCGGCGGCGATCAGCGGCAGCGAGGTGGCGATCACCGTGCCGTCGATATTTTCCATGATCAGCGAGGAGGCCACGATCAGCGCTGTAATGAGACTGCGGTTCAATCGGGGAATCCTTGGTGCGCCAGCGCTCTATCCTTGTTTCGCCGGCAGACTATTAGAGCATTTTCGCGCGAAGTGGATATGCCCAAGTGACAAGCCAGCATCGCTTTTTTTGGCGCGATCCAGCAGAGAGTGACGTCACTTAAACATCATAAAATTACTAGACTATAATTGCATGACCATTCTACGTATCAGAATCGGCGAAGCCAGCGACAGTGCGGTTGCAGCGGTTATAGCGGCCGGCCGTACGGCGGCGTCGCGAAATTGGATTCCCGCGACATCCGGCAATTTCTCGGTCCGGATCGACGCGACACACGTGGCCATCACCCGCAGCGGCGTCGACAAGGGCGCTTTGATGCCGGAGGATGTGCACATCCAGCCACTGTATGAGCCGCTTCTGCCCAATTCGTCGGCCGAAGCCCCGCTGCATGTCGAGCTTTACAAGAGCGATCCGGATGTCGGCGCGATTTTCCATGTCCACAGCCACCATGCGACGGTGATTGCTCAAGCTCATGCGGACGCGGGCGCCGTGCGTTTGACGGGATGGGAGCTGCAGAAGGCGTTTTCGGGGACGCTCACTCATCAGGCGGTCATCGAGGTGCCGATCTTCGCCAACGACCAGGATGTTCTCGCGCTGGCTGGCCGCGTCACTGAACGGTTGGCCTTGCCGGTCGAACCCGGCCTCAGCCGCGCGCCGGGCTATCTGCTTGCCGGCCACGGGCTTTATGCCTGGGGGCGCAACGCTCAGGACGCCGGCCGGCATCTTGAAGCGTTTGAAGCTCTCTTTCACCAGATCATCAGCCTGAAAGCCTATCAGCCATGACGCGACTTGTTGTTTACGAAGCCGCCAATCCGGCGACCGTTCTGCTCGACACCGTGGAGTTTGACCGCATCGTGAGCGAGATGGACGCGATCGGTGCCGGCGTCGAGCGCTGGAGCGCGCGGCCACTGGCGCAAGCAGCAGACGCAGAGGCCATATTGACGGCCTATGCTCCCGAAGTCGAACGGCTCAAGACCGAGCGCGGCTATGCGACCGCCGATGTGATACGCATCCGCCCCGGCAATCCCAATTGGCCGGCGATGCGGCAAAAATTTCTCGCCGAACATATCCACGACGAAGACGAGGTGCGTTTCTTCGTCGAGGGCAGCGGTGCGTTCTATCTGCATGTTGCGGACAAGATTTATGAGCTTGTCGGCGAGCCCGGCGACCTTCTCGGGGTTCCTGCCGGCATCAAGCATTGGTTCGATGGCGGACCCGATGCGGATTTCACGGTGATCCGGCTGTTCACCGACGAAAAGGGCTGGATCGCCCATTACACCGGCGATGCGATCGCCGCGTCCGTGCCGCAATATGAAGGCGCGAGCCTTTTGGCAGCGCATTCTTGAGCTATTCGATGCGTTTTGCGGCTGATGCGGTGCTGCTCGATATTGAGGGCACCATAAGCTCCATCGCCTTCATGCGGAATGTGCTGTTTGCCTATTCGCGCGAACGTCTCGCGGATTTTGTCGCAGACCACCGCCGCGATCCGGCCATCGACGCGATACTCTGCGACGCGTCCGCGCTTGGTGGTGGCGGTGATCCGGTTGCCGCGCTGCTGCAATGGCAGGATCGCGACGAAAAGGCGCCGCCGCTGAAGAAGCTGCAGGGAATGATATGGGAGAGCGGTTACCGGACCGGCGCTTTTCAAAGCAGCCTGTTCCCCGACGCGTTTGCGGCGCTGAAGCGCTGGAAGGCCTCAGGCCTGCCGCTCTACATTTATTCCTCTGGGTCGGTTCAGGCGCAGGCCCTGTTTTTCCAATATAACGAAGCAGGCGATCTGCAATCGATGTTTTCAGTGCTCTTCGACACCGACATGGGCGCGAAAACCGATAGCGCCTCTTATATCGCGATCGCCGAACAGATCGGCTTGAAACCGGGCAGGATCATCTTCTTTTCTGACAATCCCGGCGAATTATCTGCTGCCGGAGACGCTGCGCTGCAGGTCGTACATGTCATCAAGGAACACCCGGGCGATGCCCGTTTTCCCGCCATCTCAGATTTTTCGGATATCGAAATCACCCGTGGGGTCTGAGGGCTTTGCTCCGCTAGAGTGTGTTGTGAGTTGACCCCGCTTTCATCCTTTTTCCCGGACCGTTGGCGGACGGCAGCGCCATCATGACCGTGTCCTGCAATTGTCTCAGGTTGAACGGTTTGCAGAGAAAATCGCTGGCGCCGGCCTCGATCGCCATGTGCCAGTAGTCCAGCGACAGATTGGCAGTCATCAGAACGAACGGCATTTTCGCCAGTGTGTGATCGGCGCGGACCGAGCGCAGCAGGTCGATGCCCATGGTGGGCTCCATGTTCCAGTCGCTGAGTACGATATGGCACGTCGATCTGGTTAAAAATTCCCAAGCCATCTCAACGTCGGAGGCCATAACCACGCGTCTGAAGCCCATCCGTCGCAGCATGAAAGCCACGACTTCGCGAAAGCTCGAATCGTCTTCAACGACGAGCGCGATCATCGATTTTGTAATCATTTCAACCGTTTGTCTGGCTGGTGACGGGAGCGGCGAAAGAATCAGTCTTG
>JAQGJO010000283.1 GCA_028290595.1 Hyphomicrobiales bacterium
TGCGCGACCATGTATCTCACGCCCATCAGGGTGCCACGCGCAAAGCGCTCGGCGAGATCGGGCCTGGTCGCCAGGATTTTGTCTGACGTCGCTATGCCGTTGTAGGGAATCTTGATGTCTTTGCCGACATCAAGCAGGACGCGCGCCTTGCCAAGCACGCCCTGTTGGGCGGCCACCTGCTCTTCGGTGTAGGTGACGAGAATGCCTGGCAATGAGCCTGATTGCATGACGGCCAGCCGTTGCGTGCCGCCGAATCCAAGCGGTGTATAAATGACGGCATCGCCGGGAAGACCGGCCTTGCGCAGCACCGCGCGCATCGACAGTTCAAAGAGATCGCCTCTGGTCTGGACGCCGACCGATTTGCCTTTCAAGTCCTCGAGCTTGGTGATCTCGGGTTGCGTCGCCCAGAGTTTCCAGGGCACGGTGTCCGACGTGTTCATGATCACCTTCAGCGGCGCGCCTTTGATGATGGCGCTGACGGCCGCTCCGCCGGACGTGCTGAAATCGATCGTGCCCGAGATCAAAGCCGGCGTGGCGACGCCGCCGCCGGCAAAGATGATTTCGACATCGAGATCGAGCTGCTTGTAGAAGCCTTTATCGACACCAAGAAAGAACGGCAGGTAGATCGCATCGTCCGTGGCGGCGAGGCTGACCTTGATTTTGTCGGCTGCCCAGGAAGGTGTGGCCGTCGTCAGCGCAAATGTCGTTACAGCAAGCGCTGCGCCGGCGGCAGCCAGCATGGTGCGTCGAAGCTCGCCCATCCGATTCTCCTTGGTTCGTTCTTCCCGCTCGCACCTTCAGGCACGAGTCATTTTTTGGCTTCTGTAAATTAGCTCTATATAGAAGTATTATTCTTTTGACCCACTGCTGTCAAGACGGAAGGCGGTTGCATGGCGAACGGGATTGCGCCAAATCTGCAGCATGGCTGCCAGGAGATCATTCATCGGAAAGGTGACGAAGTTCATCGCCTATGTATTTCTCATTGGCCTCTGCATCTTCGCCGGCCTGCTCGCGCTCTATTCCTTTGCGCCGCCGGTCTCGACCTTGATGCTTGGCCGCACGCTGAGTGGAAAGAGCTATGAACGCACCTACGTGCGGTTGAAAGATGTCGCGCCGGTGCTTACGGCTTCCGTCATCGCTTCCGAGGATGCGCAATTCTGCCGGCATGGCGGGGTCGATTGGGGCGCGCTTCGCGAAGTCATCAAGGAGGCCGACGAAGACGGGCCTTCGCGCGGCGCCTCGACGATCACCATGCAGACGGCCAAGAATCTTTTCCTTTGGCCCGGCCGCTCCAGCCTTCGCAAGGGCATGGAAATCGGCATAGCGCTGGTTCTCGGCAAGGTCTGGTCGCGAGCCCACACGCTGGAAGTCTATCTCAACATTGCCGAGTGGGGCGACGGCCTGTTCGGCATCGAGGCGGCGGCGCAACGCTATTTTCAGAAGCGCGCGAGCCAGTTGAACGCGCGCGAAGCGGCGCTGCTGGCGACCTCGCTGCCAAACCCGATCCTGCGCAATGCGGCGCGGCCGCGGCCGTTTCAGAACCGCCTCGCCGCCAGAATCGCGGCGCGGGCGCGAGCCAGCCGCGAATGGCTCGATTGCCTGCCGCGCTGAACCGCGCTGGCGTCTGACACGCTGGATTTGTGGTAAAAAGTGCTACATCTTGAGGCAACTAAACAAGCCGGCGCTGCTTGATGCCGATGACACGGGGAGAACTGAAATCAACCTCCGGCAGCTTCAGTATCTGATCAAGATCGTTGAACTCGGCAACATGACATCCGCCGCGCACGCGCTCGGCGTTGCCCAGCCCGCGCTTGGCGCACAGATCAGACGGCTCGAAAGCGAGCTCAATACGCCGTTATTGGTTCGCCATTCCCGGGGCGTATCAGCGACGGAAGCCGGCAAGCTGGTCGCACGCCGCGGACGCGACGCGCTGGGCGTGATCGAGCAGATACGCCGGGAAGTCGCGACGCTCGGTGGATCCGGCTTTGAACGACTCTTATTGGGCGTCAATCCCACGCTCGTTCTTGTCATCGGCGAAACAATCTTGCCCGCGGCTAAAAAGAAATTGCCGAACGTCGCACTGACGCTGATCGAGGAGCACACACGCGGTCTCCTCGATGCGCTCGATCGGCGGCAGGTCGATATGGCTTTCCTGTTCGACGCCAGCGATCGTCCCGGATTCAAGAAAAGGCCCATCCTTGAGGAAGACCTTCTGCTCGTCAGTTCGCCATCGCGCGCGCCGGCGACCGAAACCGTATCGCTCGCCGAGGCGCTGAGCCACGATCTCGTTATCGGCGGCGCTCGCGGCGTCATTAGAAACATCGTCGAAAGGGAAGCACGCAGGTTATCTCTCGACCTCAAGCTGGCCTGGGAAATTCAGTCTATCAGCTCGATGAAGGCGACGATCGCGAGTGGCGAGGCCAGCAGCATCCTGCCCTTCAGCATCGTTGCGGAGGAAGTCGCGAGAGGCAGCCTCGTTTGCCGGCGCATCGATCGGCCGGCCATGGTGCGAACGCTGTATCTGGTGGAGCCCGAGGCGCGTCAGCCGCTGACGTATGAAAAAGAAGTCGGCTGCTTTCTCGACGACATGATCACTGAGTTCATCAATCGCCTGAAGCCTTGGGCGCGGGCGATCTAGCCTCGGCAGGCTGACGCGGTCCGGTCCAGCTCAAAGAGATTGTTTGGAGTGGGTCAAAATTTATGACTTTGACTTGATTTCGGTCCCGGAGCACGCTGCGCTTCATCTGCAAGCGACGCCAAGCGCTCTGCATTAAAAATGCCGGCCGCTGCGGCTGGGACCAGCGCCTCGGGGGAGGATACATTGCTCAAATTGACGCGCAGCGTCGGCGTGATCGCATTGTTCCTGACATTTCCCCAATTTGCGCGCGCGGAGGAAGACAGCGTCGCGCGCTTCTATAGGGGTCGCCAGGTTATTATCGACGTCGGGTTCGGCCCCGGCGGAAGCGCCAGCCTCTACGCCGTGGCGCTTTCACATCACATGAGCCGGTTCATACCGGGCTCGCCAACACTTGTCGTCCAGCATATGCCCGGCGCCGGTGGACTGACGGTTGCAAACTATATCGCCAATACGGCGCCACGCGACGGCACGGTTTTCGCCATCACCGGCAGAACCACAGGCGTCGAGCCCCTTATGGGCAATGAAAACGCCAAATTCGACGGACGGCTGTTCAATTGGCTTGGAACGACCAATGTCGAATATACGACATGCCTGTCCTGGCACACGTCGCCTGTCAAAACACTTCAGGACGCGATGCAGACGCAGTTGATCGTCGGCGGCACCGGCTCCGATGCAACGGACGTGATCTTTCCGAAAGCCATCAACAAAATCATCGGCACGAAGTTCAAAATCATTATGGGCTACCCCGGCTCGGCCGAGATGGATCTGGCGATGGAGCGCGGCGAACTTCAGGGCAATTGCGGCCTTGGATGGAGCGTTATCAAAACTCGCCGACAAGACTGGTTGAAGAATAACAGAATCAACATTCTGTTTCAGATGTCGCTGGAGAAACACCCCGACCTTCCGGACGTGCCCCTCGTCCTCGATTACGCCAAGACGCCAGCCGATCGGAAGGTGCTGGAATTCCTGTTCGCACCGCAGGAAATGGGACGGCCCTTCTTCGCACCGCCAGGCGTTCCAGCGGAGCGCGTCGACGCGCTGCGGCAGGCCTTCGTCAGAACATTGCAAGACCCGACTTTTTTGAATGAGGCGGCCAAAGCGGGCCTCGAGATCAATCTTGTCGATGGCGCGTCTGTCCAGAAAATCATCGAGACGATGTACGCCACACCACCCGAAACGCTGCAGCGGATCAAAGACATCGCCGCGGCCAAGTAACTCACCGTAGCAACGAAAGAGATATGCTCGCATGAAAGAAACTCGCGTCGCAAAATCAAGCGATTTACTGGACGGCGACCGCATCATCGTCAGCATTGGGAAAAAAGAAGTCGGAATCTTTCGCCATCAAGGCAAGCTCTACGCCTACGGCAATTATTGCCTGCATTCCGGTGGACCG
>JAQGJO010000354.1 GCA_028290595.1 Hyphomicrobiales bacterium
TCGCGGATCGCGTTCTCGAGGCTAGAGGCGACGTCATGCGCCGCGCCGAGCGCCATGCGGCCGTCGATTTCCAGATCGAGGCTGATCGATTTCACGCCGTCGATTTCCTGCGTGGTGACATGATGGACCGGCAGGCGCTTGCGCGCCGCGGCCATCAGCACGCGCTCCATCACCGTCTCGTCGCTGAGCGCGCGCGTGTTGATGAGGATGGCGATATTGGAGTCGGGAATCCTGCCGACGACGCGGTTCGAAATCTCTTGCTTGATCGCCATGATGCGGTCGACCGGCAAGGTTCGCGCCACGCCAACCGTCACTTCGCCGATCACGGTCGCGCCAGTCCGGCGCACACGCACGTCCTCGATATCGGCGACGCCGGGCACGCCGTCGATGATCTCAAACAGTTCATCGGCAACGCCCTCCGGCGCCGTATCGACGAGCGTGTCGATCGTTCGCCGACCAAGCCTGTAGCCGGCAATGCCAATGAAGGCGGCAACGCCGATGGCGGCGATCGTATCGCCCTGCCGATAACCATATTTGGTCGCGATCAGCCCGATGGTCACCAGCACCGAGGCAACAAGGTCGCTGGAAAAATGCAGCGCATCGGCGGCCAGCGCGTCGCTCTTGGTCTCGCGCGCGATGCGCGCCAGCGAACGCCAGCGCACCGCGTCGACAACGATGGCAATGCCGAGCACGGCGAACACGATCCATCCCGTCTCGACCGGGGCGCTCTCATGGCCGACGAGCCGCTTGACCGCCTCATAGAGCACACCGCAGGCAAGCACGATCAGCAGCCCGGTTTCCGCCAGCGCCGCGACGGCCTCGATCTTGCCGTGCCCGTAATGATGCTCCTCGTCGGCCGGCTCATCCGCGGCGCGGATGGCAAACCATGTGAGGATGGTCGAGCCCGTGTCGATCAGGCTGTGCAGCGCCTCCGACATCAGCGCCAGCGAGCCCGAAAGCAGCCCGGCCACAAGCTTGCCGATAGTCAGCAGCGCGCTCGCGGCAACAGATAGGGCCGCTGCGCGCTGCTTGAGGGCGGAGGAGGCCATCCCGGGAGTGGTCGTCGAAGTCTCGGTCATTCCGTCTTATCTGCTGGAAAAGCCCCCGCGGAGTGTGAGGGCGGGGCGCTTATGAGCGCGTCTCGATATGTGCGGCCTTCACGACAGGCCTGTGTCTACCCCTTGAGCTGAGCGAGCTGTCCCGCGATATCGCCCATGCCCCAATGTTCGACGAGCTTGCCATCCTTGATCCGGAATATGTCGCAGGATGTGAATCGCAGCTTGCGGCCGGTAGCTGGCACGCCGAGGTAGGGTCCGGTGTGCGTGCCTTCGTAGACGAAGCTCGCCGCGACCTTGTCCGCCGAGGCGACGACAGCCTCAACGGTGACCTTCAGGTCGGGCATGCCGGTCAGGCGCGCCTTGAAGAAACCGACCGATCCCTGCTTGGCCGATATGGTCGCAGGCGGCGCGGGCGCGGCGGCGCTCACCTGGTGGTTGGTATAGTCGTCTCCGAACAGCGCCGCGAAGGCATCCATATCGTGGGCGGACAAGGTCGATGCGAAGCGTTCGGCCAGGGCGCGAGCCTCGTCGACCGGGTCGGCCTTTGCGGCGATGGGTAAGGTTGTTGCGAGGGCGGCCCCAGCGATGAATGTTCTGCGTCTCATGTCAACTCCTCCACGACACCCGATGATCCTATTGTAAGGCCTCAGCGGGATGATTTGCCACCTCGGTCTCGTGAAATTTCCCCCCGCAGTGGATGAACTCCTTACCTTGGCGTCGCGTTCAGCGTAAAAAGCTCTGGAAGGATTCAAAGAAGAGGACGATCCTATGAGATATCTGCACACCATGGTCCGCGTCGCCGATCTCGAGGCTTCGCTGGATTTCTATTGTAACAAGCTCGGACTGGTCGAGGTCCGCCGGGTCGAAAGCGAGCAGGGGCGTTTCACGCTTATCTTCCTGTCGGCGCCCGAAGATGCCGAAGCCGCCAAGGAAACCAAGGCGCCGCTCGTCGAGCTGACCTACAATTGGGATCCGGAAGCCTATACCGGCGGCCGCAACTTCGGCCATCTGGCCTATCAGGTCGACGATATCTATGGCGTGTGCGACCGGCTGATGAAGGCTGGCGTGACGATCAACCGTCCGCCGCGAGACGGCAAGATGGCCTTCATCCGCTCGCCCGATAATATCTCGATCGAACTCCTGCAGAAGGGCGACGGCCTGGCGAAGGCGGAACCCTGGGCGTCGATGCAGAATACCGGCGTCTGGTAACCCACCCGCGTCGGGTTCCAAAAAGAAAATCCCCTCGCGATGGTCTCGCGAGGGGAAAAATTTGTACCGGCGCTAAACGCGTCCTGTTACCAGAAACGCCGGCGATAATAGCGCCGACGATAATAATACCGCGGCCGATAATAATACCGCGGGCGATAATAATATCGCGGGCGGCGACGATAATAAAAATATTGCGATTCCGTTGCGCCTTCCGCCGGTGCGTCAGCATCGAGCGTGTCGGCGGGAGCGGGCTTGACGTCGGCCTTGGCGCGCGGAGCGGCCATGGCTTCATTCTCAAGTCCCAGCACTGGAACCAGTGCTGCTGCACCCGCGGCTGCGACGAGTGATCTCAGAAAAAATCTACGATCCATGCAAGTCTCCTTTCGATACGGTTTCCCCGCTACGAACTACTTTTCGCCGCGAGGCATGATTCCCCAGAATTATGACGTTAGCAATGCCTTTCGCGGCCGATGTGCGTTTCCGCACGGACAGCAGATAGATCGTTCTCCGGTCAAAAAATTGCCAAAAAATTTGTGATCCAAAAATCTGTGACGGCGACGATCACGGTGTGACTGGCATGACAGGCTTGACCGTGGGCGTCGGCCGCGCCGGCAGCGGCGGGCCGCGTCGCTTGCGAAACAGAAACAGCCGGCGGCGCGGACGGATGAAGAAATAACGGCTGCTGTAGCGCGCCTGCGCCTCTTGCGCGTCTTCCGCCGGCAGATCGGGCTCAGCTTGACTGCGTGGGCGAGCGGAGGCAGCCGTCGTCGCAAGCGTTGCCAGGGCAAGCATGGATTTGAGCACGATGCGTTTGTTCATTCGCCCTCGCAATCTTGCTCCAACGCAGTCTTGCTCCAACGCAGTCTTGCTCCAAGGCAGTCCTGGCCGCGAACATCAGCTCAACGGCATATCGACAGAGCGGTCGTGAGTGTGTCAGAAATGCAGATCGAACACAGCAACGTTTTATCGGGGGAATTGCATGACCGAACTTACGCTCGACCAGGCTCTGACAATTGTGAAGGACGCGCTTGCCCACGCCCGCGCCGGCAAGTTCAATGCGCTTGCCATCGTCGTTCTGGACGCCCGCGGCTCGCTCAAGGCCAGCGCTGCGGAAGACGGGACGAGCCTGATGCGCTGGAAAGTCGCGTTCGGCAAAGCCTATGGCGCCGTTGCCTGGGGCGCCGGCAGCAAGCGCATCGAAAAGCTGGCGCTTGACCGTCCGCATTTCTTCGGCGCCGTCACTCATCTTGCTGACGGTGGCATTCTGCCGGTCGGCGGCGGTGTGCTGATCCGCGACAAGGACAATCGCATCATCGGCGCCGTCGGCGTGTCCGGCGATACCTCCGACAACGATGAACTCGCCGCTTCGACGGGCATCAAGGCGGCCGGCCTCACCGCTGACGGCGGTTAGAACACTCGGCCGACGGTGGTTAAAACACGCGCCCGCCGCAAAAGAATCACGTTCCGGGCGCTCCAGGTCATTTTCCTGTCGGTTTTCACCCCTATGTAGCTCCTCATGAAGTTCCTTCCCGGTGTGGTGCGTTTGGCCTGCTGGGGCCTTGCTTAAGTGGGGGCGGAACCAGATTGGGAGTTACCTATGGAGATCGAAGAGATCTTAGCGACCTGTTCGCATCCAAAAGTCGCCTCGGCCGCAGTGCTTTCTATCGGCGGGGCGTTCAGAAGCAGGATGGCGCTGCTGGCGGCGGCAAGCGGCGTAGATGTGGGCGAATTCGTCGCCGCGCGGGTTAGTGAATTCGCCGAAACGGTTGATACCTGCGATCGGCACGGACTGCGGCGCGCCGTGGCCCGCCATCCGATGCCGGTGCTCGGCGGCCTGCAATTGATCGTCGAGGCTGCCCTCGACGATGAAGGGGGCCGCTCGTGGCGCAATGTAGATGACTGCGAAGCCAACAAACGCGAGCGGCAATCTGAATTGTCTTAAAGCCCACCGAAATTGTTCTGACCCCGCCGACTGAAAATTTACCGTCTCAAGATTCAGCCCCGCTCCGGTTCATCCGCGGCGGGGCTTTTTATTTTCAGTTGCTCGTTGCGCGCGCAGCCCTTGACACGGCAGCCTCGCCAAGAGAACATGTATAAAATGACTTAGAGTTTCATTTTACGACAAATGATTTAGGGGGAGAAACAACCTGGCGCGCCGTTGGCGCTGCATGAGGCGATCCGAACCGCCCAGCCAAATTTGAAAATAACCGGAGCTTGAATATCAAAGGGAGGGAAGCCGATGACGCAATCCTTGCAACAAGGCAGCAGCTTGTGCCGCAGTTCCACGAGGCGCGGCCTTTTGAAAGGCGCCGCGGCGAGCAGTGCGGCTCTCGCGCTCGGATTTCCGGCGCCGGCGATCCTTGCCCAGACACGCAAGCCCATAAAGCTCGGCATCATGAACAGTTTCACCGGACCGACAGGTTACACTGCGGTCGATAACGTCAACGGCATGAGCCTGCATTTTGACAAGATCAATTGGACGATCGCCGGACGCAAAATTGAACTGATCAAGGAAGACGACCAGTTCAACGCGCAGATAGGACTGCAAAAAGCGAGAAAGTTCGTCGAGAGCGACGAGGTCGACATGATCGTCGGGCCGCAGGCCAGCAACGTCGCGCTGGCCATGCTCAACTTCGTCAAGCAGAGCAAAGCCTTTCTTGTCGTCTCCGGCGCCGGCAGCGACCAGATCACCTGGCAGCGCATTCCCTATCTCTTCCGCACGACCATCACGACCTATCAGCTCTGCACGCCCATGGCGCAGTGGATGTACGACAACCTGTCGAAGGACGTCATTCTCAGCGGCACCGACTATGTGGCCGGGCGCGATACCCTGCGCGCCTTCGCCAGCGCCTACACCGCCAAGGGCGGCAAGATCGTCAAGGAAATCTACCCGCCGCTGGGCACCACCGACTTTTCCGTTTACCTGACCGATATGGCCGCCGCTGGCGCCTCGACGAGCTTCAATTTCTACACCGGCACCGATGCGGTGCGCTTCGTGCAGCAATATGCCTCGCTTGGCGTCAACCGCAAAACCCGTCTCACCGGCTTCTCCGCCATCGTGGACACCACCGTCCTTACCGCGCAGGGCGCTGCTGCCATAGGCATCATATGCCCGCAGATCTATACGCCAGTGCTCAATACGCCGGTGAACCTCGAATTTGTCGCCGCCTATCGCGACAAGTACAAGGCGCTTCCTACGTCGTTTTCCGATTACGGCTATGTCACGGCAAGAGTTATCGACGAGGCGATCAAGGCGACGGATGGCGACACGACCGATAAGGACAAACTTGCGGCCGCCATGGCCAAAGTCTCGTTCGATGCGCCGCGCGGCCCCTTCCGCTTCGATCCGATCACCCACCATCCCATCCAGAACACCTACATCTGCGAGGTGAAGGAGATTGATGGCGCAGTGGTCATCAAGGACTTCAAGACGATCGAAAACGTCCAGGATCCAGGCGTCAAAACGTTCTGACTGAAGCCGACAGCAGCCGGCGAATATAAACCGCGGGAAGGAAACGCTTATGAAACTCGGTACCGACCGAATTCTGACGACCCATGTCGGCAGCCTTCCGCGCCCGCCGCGCCTGTTCGAATTGATTGCCGCAAGGGAAAGCGGCAGGGCCGTGGACCCGGCGCGCTTCGACACTGTCGCCAGTGAATCGGTCGATGAGATCGTCGCCAAGCAGAAGGCGTCGGGCATCGATATCGTGAATGACGGCGAGGTGAGCAAGCTGTCCTACACGTTCTACATCAAGGGGCGTGTCTCAGGTGTCGGCAATTCTCCGGAAGCTGCCGAAGCCAGTCGCAATGTCATGATGGGCCGCGACCGTCTTGATCATCCCGATTTCAAAATGCGCGGGCAGCCCTTCGAGCACTTTGAATATCCGGCCTGCATCGGTCCTCTGTCCTATACAAATCGTGAGCCGCTGGAACAGGATCTCGCGCACTTCAAGGCCGCCGTTGCCAAAAACAAGCCCGTCGATGCGTTCCTCACCTGCGCCTCGCCTGGCGTCCTCACCAAGTTCATCATCGACACCCATTATCGCAATGAGGACGCCTATATCGAGGCCTTGGCCAAAGTGATGGCGGTCGAATACAAGGCCGTCGTCGATGCCGGATTTGTCCTTCAGATCGATTGTCCGGATCTCGCATCGGCGCGCAACAACCAGTATCGCGACAAGACGGACGAAGAGTTTCTCCGCATCGCCCAGCGCAATATCGAAGCCCTCAATGCCGCGACCGCAGGAATTCCGCCGGAGTCCATGCGCATGCACATCTGCTGGGGCAACTACGAAGGGCCTCACACCTACGATATCCCTTTCGCCAAAATTCTGGATACCGTCGTCAAGGCGCGTCCCTCGGCGATCAGCTTCGAAGGCGCCAATCCGCGCCACGCCCACGAATGGGAAGATCTGCAGTCGGTCAAAATTCCTGACGACAAGGTCCTCATTCCCGGAGTCATCGATTCGACCACGAACTTCGTCGAACATCCGCGCCTCGTCGCCCAGCGCATTCAGCATTATGCCGACCTTGTCGGACGCGAGCGCGTGCTCGCCGGTGCCGATTGCGGCTTCTCCACCGTTGCATCGGCGGAGACGCTGATTGCGCCGACCATCGTCTGGGCGAAATTCAAAGCCCTGGCGGAGGGTGCCGCCATCGCCAGCGACCGGCTCTGGGGCAAAGCTTAAATCATATCGCGGTTGGATGAGGCGGAGCAGGGCGGGTTATGGATTTGTTTCTCGTCCAGTTGCTGAACGGTCTCGTCTACGGGATGCTGCTGTTCCTGATGGCGGCCGGCCTCTCGCTGATTTTCGGGCTCATGAACGTCGTGAGCCTGGCGCACGGCTCGTTCTTCATGCTCGGCGCCTATATCGGTCTGTCGATCTATCAAATCACCGGCAGCTTCTGGCTTGCCCTCGTGCTGGCGCCGATCCCGACGGCGGCGCTGGGCATGACCGTGGAAATACTGTTTCTGCGGCCCCTGTACCGGCGCGGCCATCTCGACCAGGTCCTGATGACGTTCGGCTTCACCTTCGTTTTTTTCGATCTCGTGCGCACGATCTGGGGAAGCAATATCAAGAATATGGCGATGCCGGAGGCGCTGCAGGGCGCCGTGCAGATCGGCGCCGGCATATTCCCGGTCTATCGGCTATTTCTGATAGGCATCGGTCTGGCGCTGGCCTTGATCCTCTGGCTCTGCATCGAGCGCACGCGCATCGGCGCGATGGTTCGCGCCGGCGTCGATGATGCCGCGATGGCGTCCGGACTCGGCGCGAACGTGCCCTTGCTCTTCACTGGCGTCTTCGGTGTCGGCGTTGCGCTGGCGG